>JAWOLO010000228.1:0-5438 GCA_033853375.1 Terriglobia bacterium | reverse complement strand
GAGAAAGATGGCTACCACACCGACTCGGCGGTGAGTGTGGAAGTGGCGCCGGCAAAGGGCCACCTGCATGAATTGGCGCGGTGCGCCGAGCGAGCGTTCCGGGAAGCGCTGAACGCCGCACGGCCAGGGAATCGCACGAAGGACATCGGCCGCGCGGTTGAGCGCGAAGTGCGGCGTTGCGGCTTTCAGGTTATCAAAGAATTGGGCGGCCACGGCATTGGCCGCACCATTCACGAGCCGCCGTCGGTGCCAAATTACGCGGATTTTTCGGCGCAAGCCAAACTCACCGAAGGCCTGGTCATCACCATTGAGCCGATCATTGCCGCTGGCACGGGCAACGTTTCTCTGGACAAAGATGGCTGGACGTATCGCACCACCGACGGCAGCCTCTCCGCGCGTTACGAGCACACCATCGTGATTACCGAGGGCGAACCGATCCTGCTCACTGCTGCGTGAAGCAACCTAGTTCCTCAAATCCCCCAAGCGAGGTCATTGCGGTCGCGAATACTTCTGAATGTTCGCGGGGGCAGCGATCGCTGGATTGCCGCGCGGGTCGGGGACAGGCGCTTGCGCGGTCCATTTCATGGGAATGACGCCGGTCCAGCCAGGCGCAGAGTAGTCTTTGTCGTTGTTCACGGCAAAGCCGGTGCGAACTTTGGCCGAAGCTTCGACCAGCGGAACGGCAAGCACCATCGTCCCCTTCAACTCTTGCTCGGTGGGAGGCAGCACTGTGGCCCAGCGGCCGCGAATGACGTATTCAACGAAGTCACGCATGGCAGCGAGCTTCGCGGCTTCTCCCTCCACGATTTCTGCCTTACCCATCACCACCACGGAGCGGTAATTGACGGAGTGGCCCGTCGCGCTCGGCGCGCAGACGATGCCGTCAAGCAACGTCACGTTCAGGCAGAACGGTGCGCCGCTCGCGAGCGCCTTCATCAAACGGCTGGCGGTCGAGCCGTGCAGAAACAATTTGTCGCCCACGCGAACGTAATTCGTCGGCACGACAAAAGGCAGGCCATTTTCGATGAAGGCGACCTGACAAACAAAAGCTTCATCGAGAATGCGGTAGATCAACTCGCGGTCGTAGCTGCCCCGCTCCGGTTTGCGGCGAATTTTCGTTTTTTCTGTCGGTACAAAGTTGTTCGTAGTTACTTTGCTCATGCACGGAGACTAACTGGCGCGCGTGCATCGCGGCAAGTGCCAATCTGGATTGCCGGGGTGAATCGACTTGCGATGAATTGACCGCACGTCGGAATGGTGTAGGCTGTGGTGCGCCGCTCTATCTCGGAAGCGAGGACTCAAGCGCAGATGGCGAAGCCCACACCAGTTTTTACGCGCGAGACCTTTCGATTCTTCAAGGACCTCGGCCGCAATAACAGCAAAGCCTGGATGGATGCAAACCGGGAGCGCTACCAGTCGATCATCGTTCAGCCGTTTCGCCGCCTGCTCGAACAGCTTTCACAGGATGTTCTGAAGCTTGACTCGCGCTTCGATGTTTCGGGTCGTACTGGGCCGAATTTTTCCCGCATCAACCGCGACATTCGCTTCGCAAAAGACAAGACACCTTACAAAACGCAGATGTACCTGAAGTTTTCTGTGCCAGCTCCCGGCAACGGAGAAACCGGCCAACTTTACGTCGGACTCTCCAAGGACGCCGTCACGGCGGGCTTTCGCATTTACTCCGGGGGAAAGCGAAAAGAATCCGTGCTTGCGACAATCGGCCAACCGCGTGTGCAAGCCGAGCCCAGTTGGGTGGCCAAGCAAGAAAGGCGCTTGGGTGGGCGCTATGAAAGCTACTGGTACACCATGGAAAGAGGAGAATGGACAAAGCACTCCGGCTGGCCCGTCGCGGCCGAAAACTGGAACAAGATTCTGGCATGGATTGTCCGCCGTAAAATGAGTCCTGTCGCCGCAACGCGAGCTTCGTTCCCCGGAAATCTGACGAAAGTTTTCCGCGACGTCTACCCGCTCGTGCGCTACACTTCGCTGCCAGATTAGCGAGGAAGAACCCATGAATCCCGCCCCCCAACGCGCTAGAACCCGCAGGAAATTCCTCAAGATGCTCGGTGCCAGCCCGCTCATTGCCGGCTCGAGCGTGCTTGCGGGCAGCCTGGCAGAGCTCCTGCAGGCTGAGCCGCTCAAGGAAGAACATTTCCTAGGTTGGCTCGAGAATCTGCAAGAGCAAAGCGATTCTGTGATTTCTTCTCCGGACCAGGCCCTCGACGTGATGGATTTTGAGGCCGCCGCGCGAAAAAATATTCCTCCGGCCCATTGGGGCTATCTCGCCACGGGGGTCGACGACGATGCTACCGTGCGCGCGAATCGCGACGGCTATTCGCACATTCAAATCCGTTCGCGGCGGCTGGTGGACGTCACGAACATCGACATGTCGCGGACCATCTTCGGGTCGAAGTGGGACACACCGATTGTGCTTTCTCCGGTGAGCGCGCAGAAAGCGTTTCATCCGGATGGCGAGTTGGGTGTGGCCCGGGCGGCAGGGAAGAAGGGCCACCTGATGATGCTGTCCACGGTTGCGACCGCATCCATTGAGGATGCCATTGCAGCGCGCGGCGGGCAGGTGTGGCAGCAGCTCTATCCTACGAATGTTTGGGAAATCACGCGCGCCATCATCAAACGCGCCGAAAACGCGAGCTCCCCTGCAATTGTCCTAACGGTTGATTTGCAAGACGGCAGCAATCGCGAGACGCTCTTCCGCTCCCAGCGCGCGGATAAGCGGCAATGTTCGATGTGCCATGGAGGATACTCGCCCTTCGGACGCGCAAAGACGGGGGCGACTGCAGCTTCTGAAGGCTTTGCAAAATATGTGGCGCGCAAACCGATGTTCGACGGGCTGGACATTTCGAAGGTGACGCAACTGCATCCGCTGGCCCTGAGTTGGGATTTTGTGAAACGCCTCCGCGATACCATAACTGTCAAATTCCTGATCAAAGGAATCGTCACTCGCGAAGACGCGCAACTGGCGGTCGAGCATGGCGTGGACGGACTGATCGTTTCGAATCACGGTGGACGTGCGGAAGATACTTTGCGTCCTACGATTGAAAGCCTGCCGGAAGTGATCGAAGGCGTTGCGGGCAAAGTGCCGGTGATTGTTGACGGTGGAGTACGACGAGGCACGGATATTTTCAAAGCGCTTGCGCTCGGCGCGACAGCGGTCGGCTTTGGAAGACCGCACTGCTGGGGACTCGGAGCGTTTGGCCAGGCCGGCGTCGAAGCGGTGCTGGAGATTTATCGGCGCGAATTGCGCACCATCATGCGCCAGGCAGGAACGACGTCGCTTGAAAAAATCACCCGTGGGTACGTCATCCCGCGCCCGGCCTGACGCGCCGCATTAAGGGATTTCATGGTGCCCAGAGGCGCACGCCGATGAGATGCCACGCGGAAAAGAATAGCGTCACGATACAGCACGCCATCGAGACGAGCAGGGAATGGATGCGCGCCCATTTGTGAATCTCTGCCCTGGGCACGCTGACAGCAAGCGCAAGACTCGCGAGCGATAACAACGCGAACAGGATTGTTCCCGCAAAAAGCACGTACGACCAGAAATTCAGCGTGCCGATATCCTTGGTAGCTTTGCCGAACGAGCTCAGGACGATCAGCAGGCTCAGCACGGCAAAGAGCGGAACTGCTCGTACCCAAACGTGCTTCAATGGCTTGATTTTCTTAAAGAATCTTGCAAGCAGCAGCCACACCCCCCAGAAAAGCGCATACGGCAGCGCGCTTGCCATCACGACAGCCGAGGCAGCCAGAAGCAGCAAGCGCGTAAAAAACCAAATGGGAAAGACCCTTTCTCCGTAGGGTTCTCCATTTTCGCTAGAGCGGACGTAAATCATCCGGCCGTTGACGTCAGGGAAGAAAATGGCCGTGGCCTCGGGCTCCTTTTCACCACGAAAAAGATTCTTGCCGACAGGCAACAAGGTCTCATGAGCTTTTGCGAAAGGCGCTGAGCACTCGAGATGGCCATCCGCCACGCGAATCCACGTGCCGCCAGTGAGTTCCTGCATGAACGCGAGCAATTGGCTCCTCGGCGCGCGCGGCGCGTAGTATCCTGAAAACTTCTTGAGCTCGTTCCCTGTCAATGAAACGACAGGCTGCTGTGGCTTCGGAAAGTCCTTTGACAAAAAATCGATCGCCAGGTGATTCATGTCTCCGAGAGCCTTTCCCGAGACCGTGCTGTTCAGCAGAACGATGTAACCCCAGTTTTGCTCCGGCATGTATCTGTAGCTGGAGATGAAGCCGTCGATCCCGCCGTCATGCCCATGAGTAATGACGCCGCCGTCACTTTCCGTATAGTTCGCCAGGCCATAGCCGAGACGGAGACCGTGCTTCGCAGACGAAACGGTCTCTGGATATTCCATGCGCGCAATACTTTCGGGCTTCACCAACTGAATGTCAGCGGCCTTCCCGCGCCGTAGGAAAAATTGCACGAGCTTGGCCAATTCACTGGGCGAGGCTTTCATGTCACCGGCGGGACGCAAATAGATATTTTTGTAAGGAACCGTGCGCGGTGGGTTGCCGTCGTAGCCCTGCGCGAGCGCGGAGCGATTCGCATCGGTGAGCCGGAAATCGCCAACGGTAATCTCCATAGGCGCAAGAATGTTTTGCTGGATGTACGCGTCGAAAGGCTGGCCGCTGATTTTTTCTATCAAATAGCCTGCGATGCCGTAGCCCGGATTCGAATAGGAAAAGCGCGTACCCGGCGGCCAGCGCACGATTTCAGGTTCCCGAAAGCGCTTAAAAACGTCGAGCAGCGGATAATCCGCGCGGTCATTGCGATTGTAAACTTCACTTGGCTGCATGTCGTCAAATCCAGCGGAATGCTCAAGAAGATTCACTATGCGTACGGGGTTCGAGCTTGCCCAGCCGTTCTGCATGGGAATTTCCGGCGCAACGTCTTGTAGCCGCGAGTACAGATTGATCTTTCCTTCTTCCTCCAATTTCAGAAGTGCCAGCGCGACGAACGTTTTGCTGATCGATCCGACGCGGAATTCCGTGTCGCAGGTCACATCCCGGCTTGCGGTGAGGTCCGCTTTTCCGATTCCGCCGCACCACAACAGTTGGCCATTCGAAACTAGCGCCACGCCCGCTCCGGTCACGTGGTTCTTGTCCACCACGTCTTTCATGGCTTTTTGCAGTTCTTCGAGCGTTTTCGGATGCGGCAGCTCTTCTTTCTTCTGTTCCGCTTGCGCGAAGGCAGCAACCGAAAGTCCCGACGCAAGAAAACAGAAGAAAAACGATGGCAACAAAATGCGTCGCATGAAGTTCTCCTGGGCAATGTTTTCTTTGGTGCGCAGCATTTTATCTGTGAATTCGCTTAGCTCCAAAAGATTTGCCTGGCGTACAGCTACACTACGGACTCTCGGCAATTGACGCTGCTCCGGGTCTCGCATACGATGCCGCACGTCGCCTTTTTGCGTTTA
>JAWOLO010000227.1:0-3501 GCA_033853375.1 Terriglobia bacterium | reverse complement strand
TTCCGCCGGAAGAGCTCAGCCGCGTGTGGGTGTTGCGCAAGGTGTTGAGCCCGCTCTCCACCGTCGAAGCGATGGAACTGCTGCTCAGCCGGCTGACCAAGACCAAGTCGAACATGGAATTCCTGAGCTCGATGTCGTCGCCAGCCTGACCTAATTCACCATCTCAAACGCTAAAGGCGCAAGGGAGATTCCGAGATGGTTATGGCTGGGACGGAAACGGTGTCAATTAGTTGGGTCGGGCTTTCTGCAAGGAACCTTGCCATTTGCCGCCAGCCGAGTTGGACCTGTCCCGAGAAGGGCTTGCGCTGGCGCATCGCAGGGCGGTATGCAAGCGCAGCTCCCAGGGCCTGAGCAATACGCGTCCTTTGGACTTTTGCAAGTGACTGAGCAGCCACCTCCTCCCGGCGAACTGCAACTACATGAGCTGGCACCACACCCCCCGCTGCAACTGCAACCCCCCTGGGGGCTCGCAATTAACCTCGTGAAACTTTCCTCACGTTGCTGGACGAATTCCTCATGCGTTTGGGGGAAGGCCTTTGTTTCGCCGGACCACCACTGGTGCGAAATCCCCTCTATTCCCTTGACCACCTGGCACCCCCTTGGTACCCGCCCACCGTAAATGTTGGTTTCAAAAATCCAACATTTTCCGTCCTCTGTTTTCACACTTAGAGATAGGGGCCTGCGGTCCGGCTGATCCTCGTCGTAGACGATCTTTGCTTGCCCGACGAAGTTTAAGGGGGAGGACGCCTGACTCTCATATTGGATCACAAAGCCTGCGGCAAGCGGCTTTCCCGGTTCCGGTGGGGGCACAGTAATGTAGCTCGCTATGCCGTCAGGGGCCGTTGTAATTGAAATGACCCCTTCAAAATTCTGGCCGTCCTTCTGGACCACCTTTTCCTGCGCACCTGGCGTGGATGCCAACGCGAGGCCAAGCAGGCAAAAGAACACCAGCGACGCAGAAATATTCATCTTTTTCCATAGCATACGACACCTCCTCGACCCCGGTAGCACGCGGTAGCAGTTTTGTCAAGCGCAATTCCGTGTTGCTTGTTTTGCGCGCTCGCGGGCTAAGCTTTAGTTCCGGCTGATGCACTCGCCTCTTTTTGGCGCTCGCGCGCAAGCATGACGATGACCCGCGCAGTTTCTTCGATGCCCATGGCGGTGTTGTCCACAAGAACCGCATCTTTGGCACGCACGAGGGGTGAAACTTTTCTTTCGCGATCGCGGTTGTCGCGTTCGTGGACTTCGTCCAGAACTTCAGCGAGCGTGAACGCCTCGCCTTTTTCCTGATGTTCCTTCCAGCGGCGCTCGGCGCGCGTTTCCGGCGAAGCATCCAGGAAAATCTTCAGTTCTGCATCGGGGAAAACGACCGTACCGATATCGCGGCCTTCCATGACCACGCCGCCCCCGGCACCGGCGCGTTGCTGCTCGGCCACGAGCACACGCCGGACTGCGGCAATTGTAGCGAGCTGAGAAGCGGCCTGAGCGACTTCCGCCGTGCGAATTTCGCGCGTCACCTCTTTGCCGTCGAGAAAAACGCGGTTTTTCGAGCCGACTGCTTCCCATTCTGGCGTGGGCGGCTTCAATTCGATGTGCGTATCTTTTGCCAGCGCTTCGAGGAGCGCTTCGTCGCCGAGAGCCACTTTTCGTGCGAGCGCTTTCAGCGCCAGCGCGCGATACATCGCGCCGCTGTCGAGATAGGAATATCCCAGGAGGGCCGCGACTCGCCGCGCCACGCTGCTTTTACCCGAACCTGCCGGGCCGTCGATGGTGATTGTCAGTTTTGGCATGCTCCTCGGTGGCACGTCTTGTAGCACAGCCACTCTTGGCTGTGCGTATTTCCACCCTTACTCCACACCACGAGCGGCACAGGCAGGAGTGCCTGTGCTACTCAAAACCCCATGATGTTGTAGCCGCAATCGACATAAATGGTTTCGCCGGTGATACCGGAACCAGCGTCGGAAAGAAGAAACGCGGCCGTGGCGCCGACCTCGCCGGGATCCACGTTGCGCTTTAGCGGGGCGCGCTCGGTTTGTGTTTTTAACATCTCGCTGAAATTGGCGATGCCGCGCGCGGCTAGCGTTTTAATCGGGCCGGCGGAGATGGCGTTCACGCGGACGGCCTTCGATCCCAAATCGTTGGCAAGATAGCGAACAGTCGCTTCAAGCGCAGCTTTGGCGACGCCCATCACGTTGTAATTCGGCACAACTTTTTCTGAGCCGTAATAGGTGAGCGTGACGATGCCGCCGCCTTCGCTCATGAGCGGCGCGGCGCCGCGCGCGACCGCGATCAGCGAGTACACGCTGATGTCGTGCGCGATGCGAAAGCCTTCGCGCGTAGTCATCAAAAACGGATTTTTCAATTCGTCCGGCGGAGCAAAGCCCACGCTGTGCACGATGCCATGCAGAACGCCGTATTTGGACTTCAACTCGTCAAACAACCGCGCGATCTCATCGTCCTTGGTTAGGTCGCACATGAAACCGGAAGCGCCGGGCAATTCGGCGATGAGATCTTTTGCTTCGAGGCCGAGGCGCTCGTTCATGTACGTGATTCCGAGGCGCCACCCTGCCGCGTGCAGCTTCTGCGCAATGGCCCAAGCGATGCTGCGCTTGTTGGCTAGGCCGAAGATTATGGCGGTTTTTTGCGATTCGCTCATTCTTGAGTCCTCAGTTCTTAGTTTTCACGGCTATGAGACTTTGTTTTGAGAATAGAAACAGACACAAGATTGCCGACCGCATTGTTCTTTTGCTCGCCACCCGCCGCTAGCCACTTGCCGCTTCTTCTAAATCCGGTGAAACGCCTTTTCAATTTCCTTTACCGAATAGCGCAGCACCACCGGCCGCCCATGCGGACAGCTCATCGGGCAGTCCGTTTTTGCCAGCGCGTCCAGCAGCCACTCCATTTTCGATGGTTCGAGCGGCATGTTCACCTTGATGGCGGCATGGCAGGCCGTCGACGCGGCGATTTTCGCCTGGAGCGTTTCGATGGAAATGGCCGCGCCTTCGCGTTCGATGCCATCGAGAATCTCGCGCAACAGTTTTTCCGCGTCCGGCGCCGCGACGCCTGCAGGTACCGCTTGAATCGCTACGCTCTTTGGCCCCATCAACTCGACCTCGAAGCCATTTGCGCCCAGTTCTTCGGCGATTTTCTCAAACGTAACAATTTGCCGCGGTGTAAGTTCAATCACCAGCGGCACGAGCATGCGCTGCGATTCAATTTTGCCGCCGCGCCGCGCTTCGAGATGCTGCTCGAATAAAACGCGCTCGTGCGCCACGTGTTGGTCCACGATCCACAAGCCTTCGCCATTCACCGCAACGATAAAACTCGCGTTGACCTGGCCGAGCGGCTTCAAATCGGCGATCTGTTCGGGACGGGGAAGCGTGGCGGGCGCATCGGCGCCCGGCGCCGCCAGATTTCCGGCCCAGGTCGACGCGGCAGAAATCTGCGCGGCAGCAGCGGCCGCAGCCGCGCCAAAGGCGGTGCTCGAGCTGAAAGGAATGC
>JAWOLO010000226.1:0-19316 GCA_033853375.1 Terriglobia bacterium | reverse complement strand
CCGGATGCACCGCAGCCCGGGCAGCCGGAACCAAGAAATTCATTTTCGAATCAGCCGTCGAAGTCAGCTCCGGCGGCCTGGGAGGATAAACCTGTAATGAGCACAGATGCAATGCGTCCATTGGGTGGGACCGCCGATCGCGGCACAGCGCGGCTCGGGGCTAGCCTATACGTAAAAGGAGAGATCTCCGGCAACGAAGATCTGCTGATCGATGGCTCAGTCGAAGGACTGGTCCAACTGGATGAGCGGAAACTCACTGTCGGAGCCACGGCGAAAGTCACGGCCGACATCATTGCCCGCGAGGTGGTGGTGTACGGCACGGTGAAGGGCAACCTTCGCGCCAAGGATAGAATTGAAATCAAGAAGGATGGTTCGGTCAACGGCGACCTGACGACCGCGCGCATCATGATTGAGGACGGCGCCTACTTCAAGGGTTCCATCGAGATCGACAAGAGCGCGGAAAAGGATTCCAGCAGCACGCACGCGTTTACGAAGAGTTCGCCTGCACACGTAGGTGCACCGGTCACCAAGACCATTTAGTTTTCGTTCCAATTCAATCCCTTCTGGAGAGCGCCCCGATCAGGTTGGGGCGCTCTCTCGTTTTTCCAACGGTTCGCCTACTTTTCCTTCTCCTAGCGTGTGTATCAGCTTGACACGTCCATCATCTATAGCTATTGTCTTGCCGGGTTTCCTCTCAGTTCGCGTAGATTTGCCGGAACAGCCTGAATAAGCTCCGGCGTCCTGTGCAGAAGATTTGTGGGGTCTTGCCGTGGAACGATCCATCAGGCGCGTCCCGATTCTGTGGTTCCTCTTGCTCGCGTCCGCGTGGAGTGGCTGCGGCGGGGGATCTTCGGTGACGCAGCCGCCTCCGCCTGCTCCTGATTTTTCCCTGAACCTTTCGGCAAGTATGATCTCCGTTCCTCAGGGGGGCACCAGTTCGCCCGTCAACGTCGCCGTGAATCCCAGTAACGGATTCACCGCCACCGTGCAAGTCACCTTGAGTGGACTTCCTTCGGGTGTGATCTCGAACCCGGCAGGTCCATTCAACGTTGCTGCGGGCGCAAGCGCCTCGGTCGTCTTCGCTGCGACGTCAGACGCTTCCACGGGCAGTTTCACGATTTCGGCGCAGGGAACCAGCGGGGCGCTTTCTCATTCGCAAACACTGACCCTTTCTGTACAACCTGGTGTAGCTTTCTCGCTGCCGCGTACTAGCTACCTGCGCACTGACGCCGTCTTGACCGGGGATGCTCCTTCAGGTGAACCGCATCATCGCCACATCGCATACGATCCGACCAATAAACAAATCTTCGTGGCTAACCGCGCCATGAACCGAGTCGAGGTCTTTTCCTCTGCGAGCCAAACGCGAATTGCACAAATTTCTATTCCCGGCGCGACCAGCGCCGACCTTTCTGCCGATGGAGCCACGGTTTGGATTGGCACCGCGCTCGATGAAATTGTGGCTGTCGATCCGGTTTCCCTGACCGTCAAGAACAGCTTCCTGCAGGCGGGGCTGATGCCCATTCCCAATACTGTTTTTGACCGGCCTGAAGAGGTCCTGGCTCTTTCTAATGGCAAAGCCATGGTCCGCCTCCGCCAGTCTGTTGCTTCGGAAGCTTTGCTCGCCCTGTGGGATCCTGTGTCGAATTCCATGACTAATTTGACGTCAGCTGCTCCAGCGGTTTTTCAACAGGGAGTTGGGGTTCTGGCGCGTTCCGGCGACCATTCGAAAGTTCTTGCCGCCGCCAACGATTCCAACGGGGAACTCGCTGTGTTTGATTCGAGCGGAAATGTTGCTGCGGGTCCTGTCACGTTAGGAACGGGCATGATTCCGTGGGCTGCCGCCAACAACGACACGACGCGTTTTGCCGTGGTTTTCTTGGCGGGAACAAACACGCAAGTGCTTCTGCTCAACGCATTGCTCCAGCAAGTCGCCGCTTATTCGGCGGGGAAGGTCAGTGGCTTGACCTTCTCTCGCGATGGCAAAGAGATGTACGTGGCGGAAACTTCCGCTGGTAATTCGTTTGTCACCGTGCTCGATGGTCATCTGGGGCAACTTATCGGCAGAGTGCCAGATATCCCGGTTCAGGGCGTAGCTTCGGTGATAGAAGACGTGGATGAAACGCAGCTGCTTTTCGCGTTTTCGAATCGCGGAATCAGTTTCCTTGATGCTTCTGCGCCGGGGGCACTTTCCTTGGCATCGCCGGCGCCAACCATTGCACTTGCGCCAAGCGCGCAACCCTCCGAAGGACCAAACGCCGGGGGAACTTCTACGATTCTTAGCGGCCAGAATTTCACTTCGCTCACGCAACTTAAATTCGGCGCGCAATTGGCAGCAAACCCCACAGTCACGGGCGCCACACAAATCCAGGCGGCCTCTCCTTCGAGCGCGGTCAACGGCCCTGTCAACCTGACTGCCTACTTCCAAAATTCCTGGATTGCCCTCGCGCCCGACGCTTTCAGCTACGGCCCCCAAATTCTGCGAATCTTGCCGAACGCCGGAACTAGCTCTGGCGGAGATTCGGCGCAAATTTACGGCTACGGCTTCGGGAGCGATGCAACAAAGATCAGCGTGAAAATCGGTGGCACAACGGCGACGGTGCAAAAAGTAGAGAATGTCACGACGATCGCACCTTCCCTCGCTCTTGACTCCACTTATCCATTTCCTCTGGAACGCATCACGCTACAAACGCCTGCCGGTTCACCGGGAAAAGCGGACATTCTCATTTCTGCACCCGCGGGCTCAACGACGTTCCCAAAGTCTTTCCAATACCTGCAAAGCGTTCAGTCCTATGCGAAGCCAGCTTTATTCAAATTCCTGATTTACGACCAGCCTCGCCAGCGCATCTATTTGTCCAACATCGATCACGTCGACGTTTTCGATTTGCAGCAGAATTTATTTCTTACTCCTATTGAGCCCCCAGGCGGGCCGCCTCCAAACGCGGGTTTGCGAGGACTAACCTTGACGCCGGACGACTCGCAACTCATCGTCGCTGATTTTGGAGCACAAAACGTTTACCTGCTCGATCCCGCGAAGGGTACCGGAACAACCGTTTTCGTCGGAGGTGTTTCCGGATTCACCAATTCTGGCCCGGCTCGCGTCGCGGCTACGAGCCTCCAAACCGTTTTCGTGGGGCTCAGCGGCGAAGGCGGCACCTCAAGCTCCTGCTCGACATGTCTTGCCCAGATGAACCTCACCGCCAGCCCGCCCACCATTCAGCCGGCTCCTCAGCCTGAAGTCACCAGTCTCACCGGTGCACCACTTCTTCAGTCGAGCGCCACGGGGAATCAAGTATTTCTCGCGTTCGCTTCGGCGCCCGGTGGCCCGTTAGCTTCCTGGAACGCGAACTCTCCCAACGATTTCGTTACTTCCACCGCAAATTCCGCTGCCCTGGATTTGGCAACCAACGCCGATGGTTCTGCCTTTGGCCTCGCGGCCAATGGAGCGGCGGAAGTTCACGCCTCGGACTTCTCCATTTCAGCTGTTCCTATTTCCCCTGAACTGCTGCAAATTCCCGGCCGCGTCTTTGTGCCTGGTATGGTTCTGCATCCTTCGGGCGCGCTCCTTTATCAGCCTTTTCTGACCGGTGCCCCGGGAAGTTCAGGAGTAAAGGGCGGAGTTGACATTCTGGATGCGCATTCCGGCGCGCTTCGTTTGCGGATTTTCCTCCCGCAGCAGTTCATGACCGACGTGGACGGACTTCACGGCTCTTTCCTCACCATCGACGAAAACGGCCAGCGCCTCTTCGCCATTACTTCTTCCGATGGCACGGCGCAAAATGCTGCGTTGACCATCGTCCAGCTTGCTGCGGTGCCACTCGGCCTTGGCACAATTCAGCCTTCCGCCATTTCCGCAACCGGGGGGGCCACCCTAACGATTCGCGGCAGCGGCTTTGTGAACGGCACAGCAGTTGCGGTTAACGGCCAGCCCGCCACAGTAACTTTCAAGGATGCCAACACGCTGTCGGTCACCCTGCCTGCGCTCACCGCCGGTCCGCAACAACTTGCCATCACCAATCCCGATGGCGAAACGTTTTCGCTCGACGCAGCATTTACCGCAAATTGATCTTTCTACCCCAGCCCCTCACGTGCTTTAACTTTTTCCCCTTTTTCCTCATCCAATTTTGTGAGAAGAAAAGGAATGAAATCTGCGGCGCGGGAACCCGTCCGCCTGCGTGAGTACCGGTGCGAGGTCTGCAATGGAAACGCGAAAACTTGGGAATTCCGATTTGAAGATGACGCCAGTCGGTTTTGGCGCTTGGGCCATTGGCGGCTCGGGCTGGGAATTTGCCTGGGGACCGCAGGACGACAATGATTCGATGGCTGCAATTCACCGCGCGCTCGAGTTGGGCGTGAACTGGATTGACACGGCCGCGGTGTATGGCACGGGCCATTCGGAAGAAGTCGTTGCGCGTTCGTTAAAGGAATGGCGCGGCGCTCGCCCCAACGTTTTCACCAAATGCGCTCTGACATGGGACAAAAACCGCAAGGTGAAGCAGAATCACTCGGCAGACTCCATCCGCCGCGAATGCGAGGATAGCCTCCGCCGTCTGCAGGTGGAGACCATCGACCTCTATCAGATGCACTGGCCGCCGTCCGACAATGGCCCTTCGCTCGAAGAAGCTTGGCAGGCCATGGCGGAACTGCAAAAAGCCGGCAAAGTGCGCTGGATTGGAGTGTCCAATTTTGACGTGGCGCAAATTCAGCGCGCCGAAAAAATTGCGCCAGTCACTTCGCTTCAGCCGCCGTATTCGCTGATTCGCCGCAAGATTGAAGAGGAGATTCTTCCGTATTGCCAAAAGCGAGGCATTGGCGTGATCTCTTACGCTCCCATGGCTTCGGGCCTGCTCACCGGCGCAATGACCCGCGAACGCGCCGCCAAGTTGCCGCCCGATGATTTCCGCAGCCGCAATAAGGAATTCAAAGAGCCCCGCCTCTCCAAAAACCTCGAATTGGTCGAGCGCCTTCGTCAAGTGGGTGCGCGCCACGGCCGCGGGCCGGGCGAAGTGGCCATCGCCTGGGTGCTCCGCCACCCGGCAGTCACAGGCGCAATCGTTGGCGCACGCAATGCCAAACAAGTAGAAGGCATGATGCGCTCAGGCGAACTAAAGTTGACGCCGGATGAAATCGTCGAAATCGAAAGCGCCGCCGTCGCCGCTACCGCCGGCTAAAGTTCAAGCGATTGCAATGACGTACGCGTCGCTGCCTGTTGCTACGCTCGCAAATAGTCGGGCCTCCAATTTTTGATGAGTTGTTTGATGGCTTTGCGCTGGGTCATTTTCTCGTCCAGGACTTTTTTCATCAGCCCAGGCAACTCGTCGTCGCTCGCAAAACGCAAAGAAACAAATTGGTCCACCGTAAGCTCATCGGCCCGCCAGCGCAATTCTTCGGGAAGCACGCGCTCGTAACGCAGCCGCTCCTCCAATCGAATGATGCGGTCTTGCGCGCTCAATGCGAACAACCTTGCGTAAAGCACGCCAAAAAACAATGCTGCCGAAGTTAGGACCCACTCCAAGCCGCCGATAGAAAATCCGGCCGCTTTCCAGCGATAAATCGACCATCCGAAATTGATGATGAGCATGGGCAGCGCAAAGAAATGGTACAAAGGAACAAACCTTACGTGATTCTTGAAATTCTGTTCGCTCATGGCCTTTCCTCCTTCTTGTCACTTCAAATTGCTCCGAAACCTGGGCCGCCGCCCGACTGCGCGAAACCTTCTACTTGGTCAGCTCGTTTTTGAATACCGACCCGTTGTGCATCACGAACTTCACGTGCTCTAGTTCGCTCACGTCCTTCAGCGGATCGCCGGAAACCGCGATCACTTCCGCATACGCTCCTGGAGCAACAGCGCCGATCTCGCCTTTCTTGTCCAACATTTCCGCTGGCCGCGACGTCGCCGCCTGAATCGCGTCCATCGGCGCCATGCCCATCTCAACCATCCGCCGGAATTCTTGCGCAATCGGCTCGGTCCACGGCATCCCCCCCATGTCGGTTCCAAACACAATTTTCAAGTGCGCCTTGAGCGCCCTTTTGAACGTATCTTCATGGACGGCGGCACGCGCGCGGTCTCGCTTTCCTTCAGGCGTATCCGCAGGCGCCCAATCGCCGTAATAGGGCGAAAGCGTCGGACAATACCATGTCCCTTGCCTCTTCATCTGTTCGATTTGGGCGTCGGTCATTTCCAATCCATGCTCGATTGAATCGCATCCGCCGTCGAGCGCGCGCTGCAATCCGATTCCGTTGTACGCGTGACACGCCACTTTCTTTGTCCAGCCGTGAGTTTCGTCGACGATGGCCTTCAATTCCTCCACGGTCAGCGTCGGCTGCGACACTAGGCGCCCTTCTTTGTCCACCCACGAACGGTGTGTCATGTACACCTTGATCCAGTCCGCCCCATGCTCCAATTGCTGACGCGCCGCCTTGCGCGCTTCCATGGGTCCATCGACGAGTTGCGCGCCCTTGGGCATGTCCAGTTCTGGCGCATAGCCTTCCAGGTTGTAGCCGCCGGTCGTGGAAATCGCACGGGTGGCGCAAAACAGCCGCGGTCCCGGGATGGTCCCCTCCTCAATAGCTTGCTTGATCTCCACGTCTCCGTAGCCCGCTCCCTCGGTTTCAAGATCACGTAACGTCGTGAATCCCTGCTCCAACGCCCGGCGTGCTGCAAACGTGGCGCGCGCTGCTCGCAGTGCAATCCCCGCCTTCAGGATATTCGCATCGTAGCCGCCCTTCTTGGGATCCTCTCCCCACAAGAAAATGTGCGTGTGCGAATCGATGAGCCCCGGCAAGACTGTGGCATTCGAAAGATCGATCACGTTCGCACCTGAGGGAATCGCTTCTGCCGAGCCGGTTACTCTTATAATTCGTTCGCCGCGCACAAAAATCAGTTGATTCTTTCGCGGCGTTTCGCTTACTCCGTCAATCAACGTCCCTGCGCGAATTACGGTCACGGCCCCACTTTGAGACGCACCCTGCGCCCGAGCCGCATCTCCGCTCGTAAGTGCCGCCATCCCTGCACACAAAATCAAACTTGTCGCAAACCAGCTCAATTTTCGCATTGCACCCCCCTGATAACGCGCGTAGCTTGCCCCAATCTCGGGCTCCATGCAACACCTAGGGCTGCAAAGTGTGAAGGAAGAGTTCGCGCATAAAAAAAGGGAGCCCTGTCGGGCTCCCTTCGTGTACGGTCGGTTCTGTGACAGTAGCCTGCGAGTCGTAATTCAACTCGCTACGTCATTCAGGTCCGATTGCAATTGCGCAAAGTCGAAACCTTTTGCAAAGCCCGGCTTTTGCGCTTCGGGCGGCAGGATGGCATACGCTTCATCCACGCACTCATCCCACCACGCCCACGTGCCCTGCTGAGTGTTCCCCCAAGTCAGCACCGTCACGCCGTTCTCATCGTAAGCCACAGCGTAGACGGCGTGACCCTCATTCAACAGCGGACCAGGCTTCCACTGCTGGTGATTGTTGAAGTCCTGAATGCAGTTCTGTTGCACTTGGAATCCCAGATATACGCCGCCGAATATTTGAACGGCTTGCTGCACGCGCGTGTGGTCTTTGGGATCGATCTTCACGTAAGCAAGGATCTCGTCTGCGGCCACTGGGTTCGCACGCCAGTAATTCAGCACGTCCAGCTCATTCAAACCAGTATCTGGCCCGCCCGTCAGGTGGTAATACAGTTTCTGTACTGCCGCTTGCGTCATAATCTTCTTTGTCTTCAGCAGTCCCCGATACACGGTGATGGCGTGCGCCACCGCCGCTATAGTGCAATCGCCAATTTGATCGTTCCCGTCCATGGGAAAGAGCTTCGTCGGATCCTTGGTCTTCAGGTTTTGATAGACCGTGTCTAATACGTTGTAGGAAGCCGGCGGCGCGGCGATCCCAGGTTTCAAATAATCCTTGAAGCGCAGTGTGCGATAGTCGTTTTTCGGAGGATGCTTGCCAAATCGATAGTTCGCCATTCGAGATACCCTCTTTCTCCGGGAGCTAGCCCCTTTGGGATAGTGTTGCAGGCGGCCTTATCGTTTCACATACCTCGAAGAGTCCGCTGCTGACCGGGAAGGGGAGTTGTGCGGACGATTTCCCGGAACCTGTTTGCAAACGATGGCTGAGTTCCGGACTCACTGCACGACATAAAACGTCTCGGCGAGCAGAACAAGTATAAGCACTGCCAGAGCAATTAGGAGCGCTCTTGTGCTGCGACTCACGACGCCATATTACATCAGGCTCGGTGGGAGGCGGATTGAGCCAGCACGGAGTCCAGACAGAAGTCGGGGCGGTGGAAGAAAGCGGGAAGCTCCGAAAGGCGAAGCGCAAGTCGTTCGGGGGAAGCCGCACGCAGGGTGACGTGCCCCAGCTTGCGGCCGGGCCGAGGAGCTTTCCCGTAGAAATGTAAATGGGCATCGGGAACAGCTAAGACTTCGGACGGTTCGGGAAGATCGCCAATTAGATTGATCATTGCGCAGTGACCCGCAGGCCCCGTGGAGCCCAGCGGGAGCCCGAGCACGGCGCGAAGATGGTTTTCAAACTGGCTGGTGACGGCCCCTTCGATGGTCCAGTGGCCGGAATTATGGACGCGTGGTGCCATTTCGTTGGCAAGTAGGCGTCCCTGGTGGTCGAAGAATTCGATGGCCAGCACTCCGACATACTTGAGCGATTCGAGAACGCGGCGAGCAATATCTTCTGCGGCTTGTTGGACACGCGGCTCAAGCGATGGAGCGGGCGCGAGAGAAAGTCGAAGAATGCCGCCGCGATGGTGGTTCTCCACGAGCGAATAAAAGGCCGTTTCTCCGTTGCGCGAACGCACTGCGAGCACAGAGAGTTCGCGAGTGAAAGGCACAAAACGCTCGAGAATGAGCGCAACCTTCGGTAGCTCGGACTTCGCTTTCACGACATCCTCTGCAGTGCGGAGGATCCACTGCCCCTTCCCGTCGTAGCCCATGCGGCAAGTCTTAAGCACTGCGGGCAGCCCTAGCTGTTTGACGGCGGCCTCAAATTCCTCAGGCCTCCCAACAGGAAGAAAATCCGTGGTGTTGATGCCGAGATTGCGGAAGAGCGTTTTTTCCGCGAGCCGATCCTGCGCTGCTTCGAGAGCGGCAGGGGGAGGATAGACGGGAACGCGACGCGCAAGGAATTTCGCCGCTTCCACTGGGACGTTTTCGAATTCGTAGGTGACCAGTTCCAGCCCGTTGGCGAACTTTTCCAGCGCGGCGTGATCCGTATAATCGGCAGTCACGCGCTGTGCAATGCGGCCAACGGGAGCCTCGGGGGACGGATCGAGAAAGCGGAAATGCAGCCCAAGCGGATAACCCGCCAGCGCGAGCATGTAGCCGAGCTGTCCGCCCCCGAGTATCCCCACGGTCACTGGCGTTTTCCTTTTTGCGAGTTTTTCATAGGAGCGGCCACCGCCGAAACCGAAGGGTCGGGCTGCGCCAGGACTCGATCGGTCTGCTCGGCGCGAAACTTTCGCAACGCTTCGCGAATGTTGGGATGCTTGATGCCGAGGATAGCTGCTGCGAACAGCGCGGCGTTGATCGCGCCGGCTTTGCCGATGGCCAGCGTGCCGACGGGAATGCCTCCTGGCATTTGGGCGATGGAAAGAAGCGAGTCCAGCCCCTTGAGGACCTTGGACTCGACGGGAACGCCAAGGACGGGGAGAACGGTTTTGGACGCAGTCATGCCAGGGAGATGTGCGGCCCCGCCCGCGCCCGCGATGATAACTTCGAGCCCGCGCTGCTCGGCCGTGGAGGCGTACTCAAAAAGCAGGTCAGGCGTTCGGTGGGCCGAAACGACGCGTGTTTCATGTGGAACACCGAGGCCCGTCAGAATGTTCGAGGCGTGCTCCATGGTCTCCCAGTCGGAAGTGGAGCCCATAATGATGCCGACAAGGGGATTGGCATCGTTGTGGTCCGGTTTATTCACGCGCCTCTATGCCTTTCCCCATCAATGGCTCAGTTTTTTTCATGAGGGCGATATTCTACGGCTTTTTTCAGCGCGCTGCGACTTGCTCGCGCTGCTTCCAGTAATGCCGAAGCTGCCCAACCAAATATAACGAGCCGGTGATGAAAATAGCGTCGCCGGGAGCAGCTTCGGCGAACGCCTGGTCGAGGGCCTGCTCGGCGGAGGTAATAACCGCAAAATTAGATGCGTGATGTGAGGCAATTTCCGCAAGCCGGGCTGCGGAGATTGCGCGGGAAGTCCGCGGCTCGGTGAAGATCACTTCGGCAGTGTGAGGAAACAATTGACCGGCAACCTCATCGACCGCTTTGTCGCGCAGCGCGCCGTAAATCATCCAGATTTTGCGGCCTGCAAAATTTTGCTCAAGGAATCGTGCGAGTTCGCGGGCGGCGCCGGGATTGTGCGCGCCATCGAGGTAGACATCCGGGTTGGACTGCAGTTTTTCGAGGCGACCGGGCCAAACGGTGGTGGCAATGCCTTTGGTGATGTCCGTTGAAGAAATGCGAAACCCGCGGGCTGCTAACTGACGCGCGGCGGCAAGGGCGTTCAGCGCATTCTGCAATTGGAACCGGCCGGGCAGGCTGGGGGCAATCTCGAAGGCCTCGCTGGAAGCAACCTCTGCGACATGCGCGCGGAAAAAGCCATCCTGCGAAGATTCCCGCGTGATTTGGAACGCTTCTGCCGTTTCGATCACGGGGCAGCCAACTTGGTTAGCGCGGGCGAGAATCACTTCGCGCGCTCTGGGCGGCTGCGGCGCGACAATCACGGGAACCGAAGGTTTTAGAATTCCCGCCTTTTCGCCGGCAATTTCTCTCAGCGAATGGCCGAGAAAATTCTCGTGGTCGAAGTCGATGCGCGTGATTGCGGTGACGGTAGGCGAGAGAATGTTTGTAGCGTCTAGACGTCCGCCTAAGCCGACTTCGAAGACTCCGAACTCGGCGCGTTCGCGCGCAAAACATTCGAAGGCCATCGCGGTCACGCATTCGAAATAAGTGGGATGCGCCCGCAGTTTGTGGTCAGCAAGAAGCTCCTCGATGAGTGCCTGCAGTCGCGTGAAAATTGCCGCAAAGGATTTATCACCAATTTCCTCGCCTCTGATCCGCATCCGCTCATTAATTCGTTCGAGATGAGGCGAGGTATACAGCCCTGTGCGAAAACCGGCATGCCGAAGAATAGATTCAAGGAAAGCCGCCGTCGAGCCTTTGCCGTTCGTTCCAGCGATGTGCGCGCTCGGATAAGCGCGGTCTGGACGCCCAAGCCTTTCGGCAAGCACCGCGATGTTTTCGAGGTCGAACTTTGCCGCGGCGGCCTGCGTCGGAGCCGCCAGCTCCCTGCCCAAAGTCAAAAGATAGCGAACTGCCTCGTCGTAATTCATCTCATCCCATGAGCATGTCCAGCGCGTTGGCGAGGTAGGCTTTCAGTTCTTTGCGGTGGACGACAGCGTCGAGGAAACCGTGTTCGAGCAAGAATTCGGAGCGTTGGAAGCCCTCGGGGAGTTTTTGGCGGATCGTCTGCTCGATCACGCGGGGGCCGGCAAAACCGATGAGCGCGCCAGGCTCCGCAATGTTTAGGTCGCCAAGCATAGCGAAGCTCGCCGTGACGCCTCCCGTGGTGGGGTCTGTCAAAACCGAAATGTAGGGCAGCTTTTCATCATCCAGTTTGGCGAGCGCGGCGGAAACTTTGGCCAGCTGCATCAAGCTCACTGTTCCTTCCATCATGCGGGCCCCGCCGGAACAGGAAACCGCGATGAAGGGTTGCCGCGTTTCGATCGACAGCTCGATGCCGCGCGTCACTTTTTCGCCGACTACCGCTCCCATCGAGCCGCCGATGAAGCCAAATTCCATCGCGCACATCACCACTGGCCGGCCATTGAGCTGGCCTTCCACCGTGATGATGGCGTCGTTCATGCCTAGCTTTTTCCGCGCTTCCTTCAGCCGCTGCGTGTACGGCTTGGTGTCCACGAACTTCAGCGGATCCGTGGAAGTCATGCCCGCGTCGTGCTCGGTCCAGCGTCCGTCAAGCAGCATCTCCAGCCGCGGCCGCGCACCCATCTTGAAATGGAACTGGCACTTGGGGCAGACGTAGAGATTCGCCTCAAGGTCTTTGCGAAAAACGATCGTGCGGCAGGATTCGCATTTGACCCACAGACCTTCCGTGCGCACGCGGCGCTCTTCCGGCGGCGTGGGCTGCTCAATCGGTCTTTTCTCGCGTTTGAACCAAGCCATAAAATCAGTCGTCAGTTCTTAGTCATAAGTTCTAAGTCAAAAACTGGAACACCGAAAAAAACGCGAAACGCAACGCTTTGAGCGTGCAAGTGGCGGCAAGGAATAGCAGTTGCCTTCTTCTAAGCTCTAACCTCGAATCTCTAACTTCTGGTTCTAGTAATCGATCCCTCGCTGAGCCAGTATACCCTTGGTGTATGGGTGTTTCACCTCGCGCATCTCGGTGACCAAGTCGGCTAACTCCACTAGTTTGGGATGCGCATTGCGTCCGGTGCAAATCACGTGGACGCGCTCCGGCCGCTTTTTGAGTGCTTCGACAACCTCGTCCACATCAAGCATCTTGTAGCTGATGGTATAGTTGATTTCGTCGAGCACCACCAAATCGTATTTGCCGCTGTAAATGGCCTCGCGCCCGACCTCCCAGCATTCGTGCGCCAGTTTGATATCTTCAGGATCGGTTTCCGCTCCGCCGATTTTCACGAAGCCGCGGCCCATCGGCCGAATCTCGAACTTGTCGTCGCCCATCATTTTGGCGGCGTCCAGTTCACCGTAGTGCCACGAACCTTTGATGAACTGCACTATCAGCACGCGCAATCCCTGGCCCACAGCGCGAAACGCCGTTCCCAGCGCGCAAGTCGTCTTGCCCTTGCCCGGCCCGGTGTAAACGATCAGTAAGCCTTTTTCTTCCGGCATGGTTTCCTTTTGGTGATTAGCGGAGAGAAAAGTGTGCGCAGCCTTGCGCCAAACGTCAAGCCAGTTGCAGTCGCTTCACCAATTCCGTGGCAATCGTGGAGATGCGCCGTAGCGTAGGTTCTGGAAGCGAGTACCTTGGCCGCGCGACCGGGTCAAACAAAACGATCCACAAGCCCGGACGGTAGATTTCGTCCTCCGTCGGACAAATCGCTCCCGTCAATTGCGTGATTTCGAGCGGATGCGGTCGGGGCGCCATGTCAATTTCAAGAACGTCTTCGTCCACGTGGCGCTCGGCCGGAGGAGCAGCGATCAGTTCCGTCAAGATGCCGCGAGCATCATCCACCAGGTCACGAAATCCTTGCGTAACCAGGATGCCGTCGATATCGCGTGGCGTGGGTTGCTCAAGTTCCTCCAGGTCGTAATCCGGCAGCGGCTTCTCCAGCGGAATCTCGATCGCCACAGAGGGCTGGTTCTCGTCAGGAATAATGCGCATCGGCATGGCAGCTAAGGTTGTACACCAGCCGGGCTATTTCGGGTAGGGGCTTCCGGAGAGAATGGCGAAGGCGCGGTAAAGCTGCTCAGCAAGCACCACGCGTGCCAGTTCGTGCGAAAGTGTCATAGCGCTGAGTGAAAGTTTCTGCGGAACGCGCTCGCGCAACGATTCGGAGAAGCCGCCGGCATTTCCGCACACAAAGATCACCTGGCGCGCGCCGCGGTCACGCAAGTCGCCTAGCCATTTGGCGAGAGCATTCGAATCAATCGTTCTGCCGCCCGCATCGAGAAGGATCGGCGTCGCCCTTCGGTCCGCCTCGAGTTTCTTAAGCGCCGCCTCAGCATCGCGGACCTCAAGAATCTCGATCGGGCAGGAGCGCCGAATGCGGTTCACATAATCGTCTACGAGCGCGCACATTTCCGGACGCCGCGTTTTGCCGATCATGAGCAGTTGCAGACGCATGCGAAGTTGTCCGTCTTGGTTCTCAGTTTCAGCAAAAGTAGGAAGGTGAAACCAAAAGCTAGATGTTGAAAGTTCAAAGTTCAAGAACAAACTGCCAGCGGTGGACCCAACGTTTCAACCTTCAACTCTTGACCTTCGACTTCCGACGCCAGAGCGTCACTTCAGTCCATACTTCTTCCGCTTCTCCAAAAGCGTCTTCCGACTGATTCCCAGGATTTCCGCCGACCGGCTGATCTGGTAATGCGTGGCTTCCAGTGTTGCCGCGATGACTTCGCGCTCAACCTCTTCCAACGAACGAAGTCCCGCAACCGGACTGGCTGCCCCAGTGGCCGCCGCACGAACTGTCTCCGGAAAATTATCCGGCTCCAAAAGGTCAGGCCCCACGCCCGGGCCCTGCCCAACGCCGGAAAAGACGATTGCACGTTCGAGCGCGTTCCTCAACTCTCGAACGTTTCCTGGCCACGCATAGGCTGCAAGCATGCGCCGTGCGGCCTCGCTCAATTGCGCATTCGGTCGTCCATGCGCAACGCGAAGCACCGCTAACAAATGTTCCGCGATCGGCAGAATGTCCGCGCGGCGTTCTCGCAGCGGCGGAACCGTAAGCGTCACCACGTTCAAGCGAAAGTACAAATCTTCGCGAAAGCTGCCTGCTTTGACAGCTGCGGGAAGGTCCACATTGGTCAGGGCAATGATCCGTGCTTCAATCTTCAGCGTTTCCGTGCCGCCCAGGCGTTCGAACGCCCGCTCCTGAAGAACGCGGAGCAGCTTGCTTTGCGCGTTCGGCGAAAGCGCAGCCACTTCATCCAGAACGATCGTGCCATTGCCGCCCAATTCAAATCGCCCGAGCTTGCGTTCCACCGCTCCAGTGAACGCTCCGCGCTCATGTCCAAAGAGTTCGCTTTCCACAAGCTGCGGCGGCAAGCTGGCGCAGTCAATTTTTAAGTAAGGAGAGTCGCGGCGCGGCCCTAGTTCATGGATCAGCCGCGCGAGATGGTCTTTGCCGGTGCCGCTCTCCCCGGTAATGAGAAGCGTCGTTGGCGCACCCGCCACTTTTTCGGCAAGCTCCAGCAAGCGCAGCGACGCTGGATCCTCTGCGATCCACGGCAAACGCTCGGTGGTCATGGCTGCGAACGGCCGCCGTGCCCGCGGCTCGAAATGCGTTCTTCGGAATAAGGCTCGCTTTCAAAGGCTGCGCGGTCGCCCGCCTCCGCGGCGGAGAAACCTTCGGGCACGTCGGGGATTTCCAATTTTGGCGCCGTGCGCCACAGCCGCTCGAGGTCATAGTAGCGCCGCGCTTCTTCACTAAAAACATGCACGATGAATCCGCCAAAATCCAGCAGCGCCCAATCGGCAGATCGATAACCCTCGCGGTGCCGCACCGACCGGCCCATTTGTTTGTAGACCTGCTCTTCGATCTCCGTGCAGATTGCTTGCACCTGCGGCGTGCTGAAGCCTGTGCAAATCACGAAATAATCGGTGAACGTGCTCGCCCCGCTCAAATCCAACACAACAATCCCTGCGGCTTTCTTTTCTTGGGCGGCTTGAACGGCGGCGCGCACGCCTTGCGGCAACGATTCGAATTTCACCGGTATAGGCCCTGTTTCAAAATGTATTCCTCGACGCGCGCGCAAACAAGTCCGTGGATGGACTGCCCGCGTTGCGCGCGCCTGCGAATATCTGTCGCCGAAACGTCATTCGAAACGTTTTCAAGCAGATAAACTGTCGTGCAATGAAGCTGCGCCACGACTTGAGAGGGATGCGCGGCTTCCGCTTCTTTCTTGCTGCCGGGCCGCGCCATCAAGTCCGGAGGAATCACTAAGCGAAGCGCCTCCGGGCGAATCCCCGGCCGGTTTGCAATGATGAAGTCGCACAGGCTAAGCAGCGTCTCATATTCTTTCCACATTGGAATGTCCAGAAACGCGTCCGCCCCGATAATGAAAAAAATGCGGTCGCCGTCGCCGTGGTAGACGTGGCGAAAATAGCGCACCGTGTCCACCGAATAATGTAATTGCGTACCGCTGAAGTCCTCCCCCGCCTCCGCCAGCGAAGGAACGAAGTGCGGATGCTCCGTGCACGCCAGCGCGACCATGGCGAAACGATGCGGAAACGGCGCGAGGTGCTGCTTGAGTTTGTGCGGCGGCCGGCTCGCGGGAATGAAATGAATTTCGTCGAAATTGAACCGCCGGTCGGCGGCGCGCGCTACGCCAAGATGTCCGCTGTGGATGGGATCGAACGAGCCGCCAAACAGTGCGATGCGGCGAGGATGATGTTTCGCGGCGGTGCGGTGCGCCTGCGCTGTCGTCAATGCGCCTCCCAAGGAATCTCTATTCCCGATTTTCTCATGAATTCCCCTTCTCTACAGCAGGACGGGCAGAAGGATCAACGGGGACTGCGGTGGGCAAGCTCTCATCGCCCTGAGCGTACTCAAGGCTCGCGCGCGGAATCTTGTCCAGAGCGTTAGCGATCGATCGAACCAGTTCTTTCACCCCTACTCCCGCCACCGCGGAAATGGAATGAAATTCCAGACCGTGCTCCTTGCAATATGCGCGAAGAGCTTCCAAGCGCAGGCGATCCGTTGTGACATCCAGCTTCGTCGCAACCACAATCACCGGTTTTTTCGTCAACGATTCGCTAAAAGCTGCCAACTCGCCGTTAACAACTTCGAAAGAGTGCACCGGATCGTCCGCATTCGAATCGCTGGTGTCAATTAGATGCGCCAGCAGCCGCGTGCGCTCCACGTGCCGCAAAAACCGAATTCCCAAGCCCGCGCCCAGGTGGGCGCCTTCGATGAGTCCGGGCAAATCCGCGACAACAAACGTGCGCCCGATTTTCCGCCCTTCTTTGCCCGTCCCGCCGTCGGCGTTCACAACTCCAAGATTGGGCTCCAGCGTGGTGAAGGGATAATTCGCAATCTTCGGCCGCGCCGCCGAAATCACGGAAATCAGTGTGGACTTGCCCGCATTCGGAAAACCAACAAGCCCGACATCGGCCAAAAGCTTCAATTCGAGGCGGAGATGCCGCTCTTCGCCGGGGAAACCGTCTTCATGCTCACGCGGTGCCTGATGCCACGGCTTCGCAAAATGTTGATTCCCACGTCCGCCGCGTCCGCCATGGGCCACAAGAACGCGTTGCCCTGGCATCGCCAGATCCGCGATAGTCTCGCCCGTCTGATCGTCAAAGGCCAACGTCCCAACCGGCACTTGCAAAATCAAATCTTCGCCGGAATGCCCTGTGCGGTTCGAGCCTTCCCCGTGCCGCCCGCGCTCCGCCTTGAATTCGCGATTGTAACGGTAGCGCAACAGCGTGTTGTCGTTGAGATTCGCTTCGAGATATACGCTGCCCCCATTCCCGCCATCGCCTCCCGACGGCCCGCCGCGCGGAACGTATTTCTCGCGCCGAAACGCCACGCAGCCGTTTCCGCCGTTACCGGCCTTCACATAAATTTTCGCTTCATCAACAAACACAGATCGCTCTCACTTGCGCCCTAGGCGCATCCTCTTAAAAAAGATAACATAAGCGAACTTCGCGAAACGCTTTCCCCGAACGGAGGCATAGCCCCAGATGCTTCGCATCCTTACACGCATCTTCTTGCTGCTCCTCGTCTTCTTTGCCATCGGGGCCGCCGCGTTTTATGTGCTCTACCTCCGCCGCACGCGGCTTCCGCCCGCGCCGCCGCACACTCGTGCCATCCCGACAATTGCAAATCTGCCTGGATTGTCCGCCTGTTGGATCGAAACCGGAAAAACCTTCAGCCGCTTCTCCATCGGCATGACCGGCGGCAGCATTCTGATCAAGCATCCTGCCGGCGACCTCTTGATCGACGCAGGCAACTCCAGCCATTTCGCTCAGGACGTCAGCGTCTATCCGTTTTGGCTGCGCCTAAAACTCCGGTCGCTCGCGGGACAGTTGAATCCTGAAGTTCCTCTGCCCGACTTACTCCGCCGCGTTGGCGAAGATCCCGCCAAGCTACGCTGGGCGATTCTTTCTCACGTCCATCTCGATCACGCCGGTGGTTTGATGGACCTGCCGCATCTCCCCGTCCTGATGCCCCGCGAGGAGCTGCTCTTCGCGAACGATCCCGGCGCTCAAGCCAAAGGCTACGTCCTCGCCGCGTACACCAAAGTGCTGCCCAAACCCGGCGCGCCTACTTTACAATTCGAGCCCAAGCCCTATGAAACCTTCGACGAAAGCGCCGACCTCTATCACGACGGTTCCGTCGTCGTCGTGCCGTTGCGCGGCCACACACCCGGAAGCGTGGGCATCTTCGTGAATCTCTCGCCTGCGAAGCGTTTCTTTTACGTTGGCGACAGTGTGGACGACGAGCGCGGTTTCGAAGAACGCGTGGCCAAAACGCTGCTCTTGCGCGACAGTGACAATGACTCGGCTCTAGCCAATCAGATCGTCAGTAGGCTTAGCCAGCTTCACGAGATGGTTCCGGGTCTGGTGATCATTCCTGCCCACGGCCGCAATGCCTACAAAAAATTCTTCCCCGCCGGCCCGCTCACTTGCGTCTCCGCGCAAACTCAATAACCGCAGTTGCTGCAGCTAAACGAAACGCGGCCCGTCTTTCCTGGGCCGCGCAAACGATCAAGATAAGCATAATAGCCCTTCCGACACTGGGGAAAGGTCAGGGGAAAACTATCCAAACGGGCTTCTTAAACTGTGAACTGTCATCTCTTGACTGTCGGCTTCTTCCCGCCAGTCACTTTAATTGGCCACAAATTTAGCTTGTTCTGCCGGCTGGATGCTGATGAAGCGCCCCTGGCGTCCCCGGTCCTGAAACTTCACGAAGCCGGTGACCATGGCGTACAGCGTGTCATCGCTGCCGCGCCCCACGTTTTCGCCCGGCTGATGCTTGGTGCCGCGCTGCCGCACCAGGATCGTGCCCGCGTTAACGAGCTGCCCGCCAAAGCGTTTCACTCCCAGCCTTTGTCCTTGCGAATCGCGGCCGTTGGTCGAGGAGCCGCCACCTTTCTTATGTGCCATGACCTAATCCTTTTCTCACAACGATTTTCTAAAATCACTACCCTCAGTTCGTCTTTCCGACGAGCCTTCCTGCCGTCAGGCCGCAGGCAACGAGGGATCCAAAAATCCGCTTTTGTACTAAAAACTATCCACTAACAACTTTGAACCCTATTCTTAGATCTTGATATCACTTACCTGCACCGCCGTGTAATTCTGACGGTGCCCGCGCTGAATCTTGTACTGATTCGTCTTCTTGTACTTGAGCACAGTCAGTTTCTTAGCGCGCCCCTGCTGGACGATCTTCCCCGTCACGGTCGCCTTCTCCGCCTCGGCGCCCACAAACACTTTCTTTTCCCCATGCACCGCCAGGACGTTGCTAAAATTGACCTTCTCCCCCACTTTGCCTTCCACCCGCTCGATGCGGATCGTGTCGCCGGGCGCGACGCGATACTGCTTCCCCCCGGTCTGGATAACAGCGTACATCTCTCCTCCAAATAGTCTTCAGTTGCCAGCTAGAAGTGTTGTAAACA
>JAWOLO010000225.1:0-6679 GCA_033853375.1 Terriglobia bacterium | reverse complement strand
ACTTAGAACGATGGGCCGACCGGTTTTGCGGATGGCTTGGCTGATGAGCCGAATTTCGTCGCCTTTGTAGGGGTGATCGGCGATGCAGTCCACCTTCAAGAAATCCACACCCCAACTTGCGTAGAGTAGCGCGATGGAATCGTAATAGGCCTCGGCGGCAGGCTTGCTGGCGTCGAGCCCGTAATTGAACGGATTCCAGGGACAGGTATCGGAAGCGTTCGCCGCGTCCGCAGCGTGAAAGGATGTGCCCGCGATGGGGAGGTTCTTGCTAACAGCCTCTTTGGGAATGCCGCGCAAAATGTGCACGCCAAATTTCAAACCGAGTGAATGCACGAAATCCGCGAGTGGCTTAAAGCCAGCATCCCCTGTGGCGGAAGGAAAGGAATTGGGCGCGGGGATGTAGCGCCCGTAAGCGTCCAGGCTAAACTCGGCTCCCTGGGCGTTTGCCCCGACGGAGTGATTGGTAACGTACCAGCCGGAATCGACGATGATGTATTGCCAGCCAGATTTCCTGAGATGTTCCTCCATCCATTGGGCGTTTGCACGAATGTCTGCTTCGGTCACAGTTTCGGCATAAGAATCCCAACTGTTCCAGCCCATGGGAGGCGTTGCGGCAAGCACGGAATTCTTTTGAGAAGCAGCAGAAAGGCTCATCGAACTAACCGTCGCAACAAAAAAGAGTGCGAAGAACGCACCGAATCGACGCATCTGCACGCTCCGGAGAAGACATTCTATTCCCACGGCACTAAAAGATCGGCAGTGGAGTTTGCGTGGCGCCGGCGGCCCAGCAGCCGGAATCGCGCACGGGCGCGAAGGAATAGCGATGCAAGGGCGTAGGGCCGTGAACGCGCAAAGCTTCCAGATGATCCGGCGTTGCGTAGCCTTTGTGGCGCGCGAGACCGTATTGCGGGTAGACGGCGTCCCACTCTTCCATGCGCGCGTCGCGGTGGGTTTTCGCGAGGATGGAGGCTGCGGCGATGGAAATGCTGCGCGTGTCGCCTTTGATGAGGGACCTCTGCTCGATGAGCACGTCGAGCTGCATGGCGTCAATGAGGAGATAGTCGGGCGCGATCGTAAGCCGCTCCAGGGCTGCGGTCATCGCTTGGCGTGAAGCCTGATAAATATTCCAAGCGTCGATGCGCTGTGCGTCAATTTCCGCGACGGACCAAGCCAACGCGTGTTCGCAAATGCGTTCGCGGAGTTCTGCGCGCCGTTCGGCAGTGAGCTTTTTCGAATCGTCCAGGCCGACAATACGGCGCTTGGGATTGAGAATCACCGCGGCGGCAACTACCGGGCCAAATAACGCGCCGCGTCCGGCTTCATCAATGCCGGCGATACGCGTCCAACCCAATTTGCGCGCCGCTCGCTCGAAACGGGAAGAGCAGAGCCGGCTCATCGGGTGGGGATTTTAGCACGATGCGGCAAAGCTGATGCGGGCAGTTTTCTTGACGGACCAACTTGCTGCGTGACAGGATACAACGCCCGCGACGCCGGGGGCGACGGATAACTGCAAAAAAACTTCGTATTGGGAGAGAGTTCATGAACAGCCAAGGGAGCAAAGCTCCATGCGAGGTCTCTCACTGGTTTATGAGAAGGACGGCGAGTCTCTCTTTCCTTTCGGCGATGGCTTGCCTTCTCTCGATCTGGTTGTTTGGAGCTGCGCCCGCTTCTACGCAATCGCGACACATTGAATTGAACGACCTGGCGAAGATCGTTTCGGTGTCCGACCCGCAAATTTCGCCGGACGGAAAGACAATTGTGGTGGTGGTCTCTCGGCCGAATCTGGAGCAGGACCGCAACGAGCGCGAACTGGTGCTGGTGGATATCGCCAGCGGAAAGCAGCGCGCTTTGACGTATGAGCGCAAGACGGCCGGATCACCGCGATGGTCGCCCAGCGGCGATCGGCTTGCGTTTACAGCCAACGATGGCGACGGAAAGGACGCAAAACCGCAGATTTTTGTTTTGCCCATGAGCGGCGGCGAAGCCAAGAAGATCAGCGACGCACCGAACGGCATCGAGCAATTCGCCTGGCGCCCCGATGGACGAGAGATCGCGTACGTCACTTCGGATGATCCCCCAAATAAGAAGGAAATTGAAAAGCACAACGACGCGTTTGAGGTCGGCGACAACGACTACCTGACCACCGAAGCTCCACAGCCTTCGCACATCTGGCTATTTTCGGCGGACGGCGGAAGAGCGAAGAGGTTGACTTCTGGCGCCTGGAGCCTGCCCAAGAGCGCTCCGCCTAGTCCGCCCGCATCGCCGATTTCCTGGTCGCCGGACGGCAAATCGCTGCTCTTCACGCGGCAAGAACATCCGCACCAGGGCGACGCGGACTTAACGACGCTGCAAGTGCTCGACGTGGAGACCGGCGAAATTCGAAAACTGACGAAGCATGAAAAATTTGAGAGCTTTGGTGTGTTTTCACCGGACGGCTCGCGGGTGGCTTACTGGTATCCGCGTGACGGTGACCCGAACAATGAAAACGAGATTTTTGTCACGCGGGCTGCAGGAGGAGATGGAACCGATACGACTCGCGACATCGACCATGATCTTGTGCGAGTGATGTGGATGCCAGACGGCAATTCGCTGCTGGTGGGCGGGAACGACGGAACCCAGGTTTCGATGTGGCTGCAGCCGCTCGGCGGAGCGGCGAAAAAGCTCGGGCTTGGAGATATCACGCCGTCGTGGCTTTTCTGGATTGATGCCTTCGTGGGGCGCAAAGGTGAAATTGCATTTACGGGCAGCACGCCGGCGCAACCGTCCGAGCTGTACTACATGGCGTCGGCGAACGACACGCCAAAGCGGCTGACAGATTTCAATCATGAAATTGCGGCGTTGAGCCTTGGAAAAGTGGAGAAAATCACCTGGAATGGACCAGACCGCTTTCAGGAAGACGGCGTGCTGGTGTATCCGCCGGATTTCCAGAAAGAGCGCAAATATCCGCTGGTGCTAATTATTCACGGCGGTCCGCAGGCCGCGTCCACCACGTCGTTCAATTTTCTCTCCCAGCTCATGGCCACGCATGGATACGTGGTGTTCTCGCCGAATTATCGCGGCAGCGACAATTTGGGAAATGCCTATCAGCGCGCCATCTGGAATGATGCCGGGGACGGTCCGGGCCGCGACGTGATGGCGGGCATCGATGCGGTCAAGAAGATGGAATTTGTCGATGAATCAAAGGTCGGTGTGACGGGATGGAGCTACGGCGGCTACATGACTTCCTGGCTCATCGGGCATTACCAGATTTGGAAGGCGGCCATGGCCGGAGCGCCGGTGACGGACATGTATGACGAATACAATCTTTCCGACGGCAATGTGACGGCGCGCTACAGCTTCCGGGGGGCTCCGTACGTTGGAGACAACTTGAAAGATTATCGAGCGCAGTCGCCGATCACCTACGCGCAGCACATAAAGACGCCTACGCTCATCATGCACGATACCGGCGACGCGCGTGTGACCATCACGCAGGGCTACTCGCTCTACCACGCGCTCAAGGACAATGGCGTCCCTGTGAAGTTCGTTGCGTATCCGGTTGGCGGCCATTTCCCTGGTGATCTCGTCCGCCGGATGGACGTGAACCGCCGATGGGTGGAATGGATGGACCAGTATTTGAAATAAAAGCGGATTGTCCCGAACGGCTTCTGACCGACAGATCTTGCATGTGAAAAGTTTTAGTTGCGGAAGGAGAAGTGTGATGGATCAACGATTTCATGTCGTGCCTGTGCGTTTTCGAATATTTGTTGCGGGCCTGCTGGTTGCACTTGCGATGGCTCCTTTTGCTAGCGCCCAGGGGCTGGTTAGTAACGATCTTTCGAAGCTGCGTTCGGTGGGCGGCGTGACGCTTTCGCCGGATGGACGCCACATTGCCTACTCAGTAGTCATGCGAGATGAGCCGGGGCGGCCTTACGGACAGCTGTGGGTGATGGACCTGACCACGCAAAAATCGATTCGCTTCGGCGGCGACAAGGACCGCGGTGGCGGAGCGGTGTGGTCACCGGATGGGAAGTGGATCGCGTTTTTCGGGAGGCTGGGGGATAAACACGGCTTGATGATTGCGCGACCTGACGGATCGGACGTCACGGTTCTGGCCTCGCCTGACGGCACGAACAGCCCGCTGCCTGGAACCGGCAATGAAGTGACCTGGTCGCCCGACGGAAAACAAATTGCGTACATTTCGTCGACGCCGGACAGCCGGGCGGGGGAAGCGAACGGCGATCCGCGTGTGATTACACGCTATCTCTACAAGCCGGACGCGGGCGAAGGCATGACGCGGTTCAATGACAACCAGCGATTGCATATTTTCGTGGTGGATATAGCCACCAAACAATCCCGCCAACTTACCAAGGGCGACACGGACGAGCATTCGATCGACTGGTCGCCAGACGGTAAAGAGATTTTGTATTTGACGAATCCGGAACCGAACCAGGATGAGTTCTTCAATTACGACGTTTTTGCACTCAAGGTGGCGGACGGCAGCGTTCGACGGATTACCGCGACGGAGTTCAACGAATATGACCCGCTCTGGTCGCCCGACGGCAAGAAGATTCTTTTTCGCGGAACGCGCCGCGGATTGACGGACCGCGAAACGACGATGGAAGACACGCATGTTTGGGTGATGAACGCCGACGGGAGCGACCGGCGGGAGATTGGCGCCTTGATTGATAACCGGCAAGGCTCGCCACACTGGGCGCCGGATGGGAATTCTGTGTACTTCACAGTGCAAGAACGCGGGAGCAATTATTTGATGCGCGTGCCGGTTTCGGGAGGTAAGCCTGCCGAGGCAGGCAGGCCTGAATACGTGCTGAAGGAGCCAGGTTTTGTGGGTTCGTTCTCCGTGGGAAAAGACGGGACTGTCGTTTACAGCTATGCGTCGCCCCGCGACTTGAATGAGCTTTATGTGAAAAGCGGAAACGGCGCGCCACGCCAGCTGACCGATTTGAACGCGGAGGCTCTAAGAGGGAAGCAGATCGCGGAAGTGGAATCGTTCACGTTCATCAGCAACGACAATAAATACGAGGTCGAAGCGTTTCTAACGAAGCCGCTCGGGATGACGGCCACATTCAAGTATCCTCTGATCGTAAACATTCACGGTGGGCCGCATGGACAGAACGGCCCGGCGTTTAATTTCAAGAACCAGGTGTATGCGGCGCACGGTTGGGCCACGCTGAACGTGAATTATCGCGGCTCGACGGGCTATGGACAGAAATTTGCGGACGCGGTCTTTGGTGACCAGGACGGCAACGAGGGTCAGGACGTTTTGTACGGCGTCAGCGCGGCGGTGCGGCGGAATCCGTGGATTGATCGCGAGCGCATGGGCATCGAAGGCGTCAGCTACGGCGGTCAACTGACCGACTGGCTGATCACGCAGACCAACGAATTCAAAGCGGCCGTGCCCATCGCGGGCATCGCCAACCTAGTCAGCTACAACTACATGACGTATTACAACCAGTACGAAGAGATGGAGTTCGGGCAATTCCTTCACCAGGGCAATTTGATGGATGTGGCATGGGAGCGCTCGGCCTTGAAGCATGTGGCCGCGGCACACACGCCGACGATGCTCATGCACGGCGAGAATGACAACGACGTGCCCATCGCGGAGGCGGAGCAGTTCTTTATCGCGCTGAAAGACGTGGGAACCGAAGCGATTTTCGTGCGGTATCCGCGCGAAGGGCACGGCCTGTCGGAGACCGGGCACAATATTGATTCGATCGACCGCTGCATCGCTTGGTACGGGAAACACTTCCCGAAGCCGGGAGCAGAGGGAATCACGAACGTCCAGCCGTGAGGAGTGACTCGTGATTTGTGACTCGTCGCCGCTGAGGCCGTCATCAGCGAGCGAATGCAAGTATAAGCGGAGCAAAAAAAGAAAAGCCCCGAACAAGCGGGGCTTTTTCAAACTTGCAAAAGGCTATTAAAAAGCTGCGCTTAGGCTTTCGCTTCTGTGCCTGCGGTGGCGGTAGCGGCAACTGGTGCGGCTTCTTCTTCCTCGCGGCCGGCACGCTTGATGCGGGCAGCCTTGCCCTTCAAATCGCGGAGGTAATACAGACGAGCGCGGCGAACCTTGCCTTTGCCAACCACTTCGATGGAGCTAATCGTCGGGGAATGCAGGGGGAAGATGCGTTCGATGCCTACACCGAAGCTGACGCGGCGAACAGTGAAAGTGGCGCTGGAGGCGCGGCCTTTCTTCGAGATCACCACACCTTCAAAAGCCTGGAGACGCTCTTTTTCCTTCTCGCCCTCGCCTTCCTTGAGGCGGACGTTCACGCGAACGGTGTCGCCGGGACGGAATTCGGGGAGGTCTTTGCGCAGCTGCGCTTCATGCAATTTACGAATTGCCGGGTTCATGTTCGTGCTTCCTTTTAGACCCACTCAGGCGGGGCCAGCTCTAGAGAGACAAACACTAATTATAGAGAAAACCCGGCAAAATGCCTAATCAATTTGAAACCCATGCGCGGGAACGTACGTGGCTCCTAAGGGGCATTACCTTGAGTGACTTGCGCGGAGGCCGCGACGGATGAATCCCTGCGAATGACGGTTTCCGCGAAGCGTTCCATTTCTTCAAGTTGCGGGCTGAATTGAAGGAGCACGAGGTCGACGCCGGCGGCTTCGAACTGCCCGAGGCGCTCGGCCACTTGTTCGGGAGTTCCGACGAGGCCGGAGCGCAAGCCACGATTCG
>JAWOLO010000224.1:0-2606 GCA_033853375.1 Terriglobia bacterium | reverse complement strand
AGCGCGGAAATCAAGATTCCGGCAGGAAGGCGAAAAGCGTCGGCGCGAGGATGTTTTTTGCGCAGCACGGGCAAAGCGGCGGCCACCGAGCCATAGACGAACAGGCGCGCGACACTGGAGAGCAGGGCGTTCCAACGAAAATCTCCGGCGATAGAAAAAATCAGGAGCAAGACGGCAAAAATCACGATGGAGACATGTGGTGTTCGAAAGCGGGAGTGCACGCTGCCGAAGAAAGCGGGAAAGTCGCCACGTTCGGCCATGGCAAAGGTAACACGCGGCGTGTGCAGGACGTTGGCGCTGAGATAGCCATAGGCAGAAATCAGCGTGCCGGCGGCAACAATGCGCACAGCCCAATGCGGCAGGAAGCGGCGCGCGGAGTCGACAACGGGAGCGCCAGACGCGCCGGCATTCGGAATTGTGTGGATGACCAGATACTGCACGGCGATGTAGAGCAAAGTGGTCGCGCCGATGGCCACGAAAAGTGCAAAGGGAATGTCTTTTCGCGCGTTGCGAGTTTCGCCGGAAGCGATGAGCGCCGCTTCGAATCCGCCGTAGGAATAAATCATCAGAAGCAGGGCTTCGAACCAATCCGCGGAAGTGGCCGGAGTCGCTGAGGGATGCACGCGAATATCTGGATGAAAGGCCAGTGCGGCGAGACCGGCGACGACAAAGAAGGCCAGCAAACTGACTTTGGTGACGGTGAAAATGTTGCTGAGCTGATTGCCGCCAGCGACACCGCGATAATTCACAGCGGCCAGGAAGCCGATGAGAACGGTGAGAATCGCCGCACGCGTGAACGGCTTAGTTGCACCAGGGAAAAATTCGGTTAAATAAGTGATGAACAGGTTGGCGACCGCGGAAACGGCGGCGATACGCGTCAGCCAAGTCAGCCAGCCGTTTTGAATGGCGAGAAACCGGCCGAAAGCGACACGGGTATAGAGATACGGCCCGCCGGTTTCACGGAATTGGGAAGCGACTTCGGCCATGCAAGCAGCGATGACGGCGACGATTGCGAAAGCTAAGAAGAAGCCTACGGGGCTTAGCCTGCCGAGCCTTGCGGCAATCAGCGCGGGCAAGCCGAATATGCTTGCGCCCACCATGGTGTTGACCATGAGCGCGGCGAGGCTCCAACGGCCTATGGTGCGAACAAGTCCTGTTTGAGGTTCGGTCAAGTGCGATTCCGCCTGTCCTTGATGAAGAACTTTTCAGCAGCAATGCAAAGGCTGCGCAAGGCTAGCATAAGATTCGCGGACTGACGGCAGGGATTTCATCGGCCCATCGGTGAGGATCCCTCGCTCAGCATGACAAACGCTGAAATATAGCAACGTTGAAGAACGTTCCTAGTTGGGCTGGAGGACGCGGGCGAGTCTGCTACAATCTTTGCCCGGACAAGTCATGCCGACGAGCGGACTTTTTTCCCGAAATTTAAAAAAGGCATTTCCCATCGCTGTGCGCGGAGAAGGCTGCTGGATTGTGGACGAAAGCGGCCGCCGTTTTCTCGACGCTGCGGGCCAGGCCGCGGTGGTAAGCATCGGACATGGCGTTGCGGAAATCGGGCAAGCCATGGCGGAACAAGCCGCGCAAATCGCGTTCGCGCACACTTCGCAATTCCACACGGAGCCCGCAGAAAAATTGGCGGCGCGACTGCTCGCTTTGGCGCCCGCGAATTTTCGCAATGGCGGGCGCGTGTACTTTACGTCCGGCGGTTCGGAAGCCACGGAAACCGCCATCAAACTGGTCCGCCAATATTACGTGGAAACCGGCCAGCCGGAGCGCTACCGCGTGATGTCCCGGCGGCAGAGCTATCACGGAAGCACGCTCGGGGCGATGAGCGTCAGCGGAAACGTGGCGCGACGCGCACCGTATGCGCCGCTGATTCCAGAGTGGGGTCACATTGCTCCCTGCTTCTGCTATCACTGCCCGTTTGGGAAGAGTTTTCCGGAATGCGAGATCGCGTGCGCGGAAGACCTGGAAACGTTTGTGCGCGAGCATCAGACGGAGACGGCGGCAGGGTTTATTTTCGAGCCGGTGGTTGGCGCGACGCTCGGTGCTGCGGCGCCTCCGGAAGGTTATGCCAAGCGGATCGCGGAAATCTGCCACAAGCACGGCATTCTGCTGATTGCCGACGAAATCATGACGGGGATGGGCCGCACGGGAAAACCTTTCGCGGTGCAGCATTGGGGCATTGAGCCGGACATTATTTTGGTAGGGAAGGGAGTAGCCAGCGGGTACGCGCCGCTCGGCGGCGTTCTCGCTTCGGCGCGCGTGGTGGAAGCGATTGGAGCCGGGTCGGGCGCGTTCATGCACGGATTTACGTATCAGGCGCATCCCGTGTGCACGACGGCGGGCAATGCGGTTCTGGACTATCTCGAAACGCACAAGCTCTTCGAACGAGTGAGCCCAGCGGGAAAGAATTTCCGAGAGGCGCTTTCGCCGTTGGAAAAGCATCCGCACGTCGGCGACATTCGCGGAATGGGGCTGCTGCTCGGCGTGGAATTCGTCAAAGATAAGGCCACGCGCGAACCTTTCTTGAAGTCGGACAACATTGCGGAAAAAGTCCGCCATGCGGCAGTTGCCGAAGGCGTGCTGACCTATCCAACGCAAGG
>JAWOLO010000223.1:0-5852 GCA_033853375.1 Terriglobia bacterium | reverse complement strand
GAGATTCTGAACGCGAATCCCTATGCGTATCTCGACGATGCTCCTCTCGAAGAGCGCCGCGCCCGCGCGGTTGAGATGCGGCGCGTTCTGCCCGAGGCAGTGCTGGGGGAAATCGGCCGACTCAATCCGGAAGCCATCGCCGAAGTGTGTGATGAAGCTTGGCCCGATGTGCGCGATGCCGAAGAATTGCACGACGCGCTGCTCACCTTTGTGGCTTTGCCAACTGCTTCCAATGCAGGACCGCTCCATAGCAATCACCTGTTGGCCAGGTTGCAGGAATCACTCAAAGCCTGGAGTCCGTTTTTTGAACAACTCGTCACGGATCGCAGAGTCGGCCGAGCAAACGCGGGCAGCTCAGGCTTTTGGGTTGCCGCGGAACGTGTCTCCGCGTTTACACAAACTTTCCCTGCGGCGCGCTTCGAAGCGTCTCTACCACCTGTGGAATCATCAGTGGTTTCACGAGAAGAAGCCCTCCATTCACTTGTGACGGGCTGGATATCCCACACGGGCCCCATTACTTCCAACCAATTGGCCAATGTCCTTGCTCTCCCCACCTCGGACATAGACAAAGCCTTGCTGCGTCTCGAGTCCAGTGGCGCCATTCTGCGCGGCAATTTCACGAATCCGCACTCTGAGCAGACCGAGTGGTGTGAACGGCGCCTGCTCGCGCGCATTCATCGCCTCACGCTTGGGCAGTTGCGTAAGGAAATTCAGTCTGTCACTCCCGCGCAATTCATGAATTGGCAGCTTCGCTGGCAACATGTCGCGCCGGGCACACAATCACTTGGCGAGCGCGGTGTGCTCGAAGCCATCCGCCAGCTTCAAGGTTTCGAGGCTCCTGCAAATTCCTGGGAGCGCCAGATCCTCAAGCGCCGCATCGCCGATTACGACCCCAAGGTGCTGGACCAACTTTGCCTGACGGGCGCAGTGGGCTGGGGTCGTCTTTCTCCACATCCGGCTACCCTTGAGGCGGTGACGGACGGAAAGCGCCGCGTCATTCCCACGAGCGTCGCACCGATTACCTTTTTCGTGCGCGAAGATGCGGATTGGATGATTCCCCGGCACGAAGGAGATGAAGCGAGCATGGCTGGCCTCAGCGCCGATGCCGCTGCGGTCCACCTGTACTTGCGCCAGCGCGGCGCTTCCTTCTTTGCCGACATCGTGCGCGGTACCGGTAAGTTGAAGTCCGAAGTGGAGACCGCCCTCTGGGAACTCGTTGCCGCAGGGCTGTTGACCGCCGATGGTTTTGACAATTTGCGTGCGCTCATCGATCCGAAGCGCCGCTCTGGCCAGGGCAGCGGGCGCACTTCGCGGCCGCGGCACAGCGCAGGCCGCTGGTCGCTGCTCTATTCCGGCGAGAACCACGACCGGAACCGTGCGCTCGAAGCCATTTGCTGGATGCTCCTGCGCCGCTACGGCATCGTGTTTCGCGAGCTTCTTACTCGCGAAACGATTCTTCCCAAATGGCGCGAATTGCTGATTACCTTGCGGCGCTTGGAGGATCGCGGCGAAGTGCGCGGCGGCCGGTTTGTGAGCGATTTCTTGGGAGAGCAATTCGCTTTGCCTGTGGCCGTGGAATCCTTGCGCGCAATGCGCAATCAGCAGCCTTCCGGCGAAATCGTTACGGTCTCCGCTGCCGATCCGCTCAATCTTGTTGGCATCATTGTTCCTGGCGAACGTGTACCGACGAATTCCGGTAAAGTCGTTGCTTTCCGCGATGGCGTCGCAGTTTCCCCAGAACAAGTCACGAATGTTGTTCGTATGCCCGTCGCCCGTTGAGTCGAGAAAAAAGTTAGGTAGATTCTGTTCGGCCGCTTTATGTACTAGACCTCTGCTCCAAACAAATCTGCGTTCACGGTGCAAAACTTATCTGAGTGCGGGTCGAAACGTTACCTAACTTATTGCCAGGAAAATGCAGTCTTGACATCTTTGAAAATCGGTGCAATATGGCGTCTAGGGACTCCCAACCCACCGGCTCCTACCCTACAGGGGCCAAAATGCAAGTCCCGCAGGAGACCAAGAATGAACGCCAAGATTCTGACGTTTTCATCCCAGGGCGACACCACGATTCTCGAATACGATCCCGCAACCGCCGACATGGACGAAGTCAACCGGGTGATTGCGGAATACGAAGCGAAGACCGGGGCGCAGCCCTTCGACGTCGCAACCGGGGAACGCATCGACAAAGTCACGCGCGCCCAAAACGAAGTCTTGATGGTTCATCCCATCGCGGGTGGCTAGACGGACCCTGAGAGCGGTCGAGATGTGGTAATCGACCGGCGCGTCTCCACTTCGTTCCGGGTGAAAGCCGTGAGGGTCGTAGTCCGCATCCGACCGGCGCTATGGTATGGCACCCGCTCTTCTATCCGTGATCGTGCTGGCTCTGCTCTTCGGAGCCATCCTTCTGCTGAAGTGGAGGTTTGTGTTTACTGACCTGCGCCGCAGAGGTCTGGCACAAGCAGCCGCGTCACAAGGGCAGACTAACCGGACCTTTTCCTACGGCCTCCACATGCTCGGCCCGGCAGGCTTATCGCTGTTCGGTGGTGATGCGTTAGCCAAGAACTCCGCCGCGACATCCCGCGTCAACAGGGAGCAGCGTGCGGAGGCTTTTTTGCAGCGTATCCTTGCACTCACAGGGGCAAAGAAGGTGGATGGCGCCTACGTTTTGAACGTGGACAAGGTGCAGTTTCAAATTCGCGACCGTTTCATTCGGCGGTTGCAGAATCCGAACGACCCAAGAGCCCCCTACGAAGAAACCTGCTTTTATCTGGTTCACAGCGGCATGCCCAAAGTGGAAGAAATCGCTACCGCTCTGCTGCATCTCTCGAACAATCCCGGGCTGTTTGACAAGTGGGCTCTTCAGAACGGTGTAGCCTTCAAAGCAGACGGCAAAGTCTTCGATCGCTGCCCGTTGATGGGCCTGCGCTAAGAAATGCGTTCTTAAGTTCTGCGCTTTTTGGCTGACTGTTTTTTCACCTACCAATCAATTTGATCGGGGAAAAACTCCGACACTAGGTCCTGATAGAAAGGCAAAAAAGCTTTCGTGTCCGGACGCTCGCGCCCTTTCGACTAGAAGCTGACGAAAGATGTTTCAGCGGGAACCGGAAAGCGGCGTCCACGCCGAGTGGTTACGCGACGACTCCAGCACGGCCGAAATGAACCGCATGCCCTCCACACCATCAGCGATCCCTGGCACGAGAAGCGATTGCGGATCTGGCGACCGGCCTTCGTGCTTCGCGGCGATTTGTTCCGCCAAGTCCTTGTAAAGTTGTGCGAACGCTTCCAGATACCCTTCCGGATGCCCCGCTGGAATGCGAATCGCCCTTGTGGCAGCAGTCCCTGTTCCCGGACCACCCCGCCGCAGGATCCGCCGCGGCTGCCCCAAAGGCGTAAAGATCAGTTCGTTGGGATCTTCTTGATGCCATTCCAGGCCCGCCTTCTCACCATACACACGCAGGCGCAAATTATTCTCATTCCCCGCCGCCACCTGGCTGGCCCACAACATCCCTTTGGCTCCCTTTGGGAACCGCAGCAGCACTTGCACGTTATCGTCGAGCCGCCGCCCGGGCACAAACGTAGTCACTTCGGCCGCCACTTCTTCGACCTGCAAACCCGTCACAAAGCAAGCCAGATTGTGCGCGTGCGTTCCAATGTCTCCCAAACTCCCGCCCGGTCCACTCCGCGCAGGGTCGGTTCGCCAATCCGCCTGCTTTTGCCCGGTCTTCTCCAGCGGCGTCGACAGCCAGTCTTGTGCGTACTCCACTTGAACGACTCGGAGCGCACCAAGTTCTCCTCCAAGCACCATCTCACGCGCTTGCCGCACCATCGGGTAGCCTGTGTAATTGTGTGTTAAACCCAAGATCAATCCGGTCCGCTTTACCGTCTTCTCCAAATCCAGCGCATCCTCGAGCGTCGTCGTCAGCGGCTTGTCGCAGATCACGTGAATTCCCGCGTCCAGAAACTTCTTTGCATTCGCATAGTGCATATGATTGGGCGTGACGATCGCCACCGCTTCGATGCCATCGGGGCGGCCCGCTTCCGCCGCAGCCATCTCTTCAAATCGTCCATACGCGCGCGGAATGTGCAGCTCCTCCGCGGCAGCTAGACTCTTTCCCGGATCAGAGCTAAGCGCCGCAGCAACCAGCTCATAGCAATCGTCCAAGCGCGCGGCAATGCGATGCACGGCGCCAATGAACGCGCCCGGTCCGCCTCCCACCATGCCCAAGCGCAGCCGCCGAGACTTGCCGTGCTTCATGGATTCACCCGGCATGTTTGCTCTCCTTTCGTGCCGCGAGTCCCAGCATGCAGCGGTTTGCCTCCTCGTCCGCGCCGGATCTTGCAAAATCGTCAAACGCCCGCTCAGCCGTCTGGATGATGTGCCGCGCAATAAACGGCGCGCCTTCCCGCGCTCCTTGCTCGCTGCCTTTTATGCAGCACTCCCATTCCAGGACTGCCCACCCGTCAAAATCGTATTGCGCCAGTTTGGAAAAGATGCCGCGAAAATCCACCTGCCCGTCTCCCAGCGACCGGAACCGCCCCGTGCGTTCAATCCATGGCTGGTATCCGCCGTAAACACCCTGGCGGCCCGTCGGGCGGAACTCTGCGTCTTTCACGTGAAACATTTTGATTCGCGAGTGGTAGATGTCGAGGAAGGCGAGGTAATCGAGTTGCTGCAATACAAAGTGGCTGGGGTCAAACAAAATGTTGCAGCGTTTGTGTCCGCCCACACGCTCGAGAAACATATCGAATGTCACACCATCGTGAAGGTCCTCGCCCGGATGCAGCTCGAAACAAAGATCGACGCCCGCCGCGTCGAACGCATCCAGTATCGGTCGCCACCGCTTCGCCAATTCCTCGAATGCCGTCTCAATCAGTCCTGGCGGACGCTGCGGCCATGGGTAAATGTAAGGCCAGGCCAGCGCGCCGGAAAACGTCACGTGCGCCTTCACTCCCAAATTCGCCGAAGCTTTCGCTGCAAACAAGAGTTGCTCCACAGCCCACGCCTGCCGCGCGGGAGGGTTTCCTCGAACCGATTCCGCAGCGAAACCGTCAAACGCCGCGTCATACGCGGGATGAACCGCGACCAACTGCCCTTGCAGGTGCGTCGAAAGTTCCGTCAGCTCCACGCCGCTTGCCGCGAGTGTCTCCAAAATTTCGTCGCAATACTTGCGGTTCTCCGCGGCCCGCTTCAGATCAAACAGGCGCGCGTCCCACGTCGGGATTTGCACGCCTTTATAGCCGAGCCCCGCCGCCCATTTGGAAATTTCGCTCAGTCGGTTGAAGGGAGGTTTGTCGTCTGCAAATTGCGCCAGAAAAATTGCCGGCCCTTTGATCGTTTTCATCGTCAAACCTCCTTCGCGCCGACACCACCGTACCGGGACAAGAGCATTTTGTAAAACACTACCTTAAGTCCAAGATCGCTGCCGAATACTCTGAACGAAGCTCCAGCATAGACATGGTGGTCTTAAACCAAATGAAAAAAATGCTTTATGGATTTTCTTCGATGCGCTTCGCGTGCGGGGCAAGCAACGGCTCGTGACTCAAGGCCAACCGCTCTCTGCTTGCTTCTTTGTGGCGTCCCCGGCTTAACCAGGTTTGGAAGGAATCCATATACGTGTAGAAAACTGGCGTGAGATACAGTGTCACAATCTGCGCGAAGATCAATCCACCGACGACGCTTAGTTCATCGGAAACGAAGTGATCGGTGCCGCATCCTTGCTAATCGTTATCGGCTGCTTTTTGTCCCACGGTTCGCGGGTCGAGACCTGATACACCGTTTCCCTCTACAAGTCCGGTCGGCAAATCGGAGAAGTTGCTCCCCGTACTTGACCTGTCTCGTCAAGGGAGAAACA
>JAWOLO010000222.1:0-3617 GCA_033853375.1 Terriglobia bacterium | reverse complement strand
CGCAGATTCCACACGAGATAATTTTCCTTGACTTTAATTTTACTTTGTGATACATACCGTCTGACGATTCCACAGGTCCGCCACCGTGTCCTGTCCTCTTGCCCTTCACAACCTCCCAAGAAACGTGTGTTCATCTAACCTCTTTCTTTTCATGCGCTTGTGCACTCTTTGCACACAACGGAACGCTCCCAACCCCTTTGTCATCAATCGCTTGCGCACTCTTTGCCGTGCAACGGAGGGGTGGGTGGCAAATGGGGGTCGGGCCTTAGCCTGCCTGCCGCAGCTAGGGTCCGACATTTCAGTCAGCGAAGTCGATCGGGCGTTGAACCTACCTTTGTGTCCCGCAGCGGGCGCAGCCCCGTGCGGGGATTCTTGGGATTCCACGAGTCACCAGTCACGAATCACGAGTCACCAATCGCTAAGTCCTTTCCTTGCCACACATCCGGAAGACCGACCTGTAAGTGCTTTGTTTGCCACACTTCCAAAAACGCCCTCCCGCAAGTCCTTTATTTGCCACACATACGATACCCCCCAGGGCGTGTTCGCCCCTTGGTTCCTTCTCGCCACTCGTTACTCCTCACTTGCCACTCCAGGCAAGCTGGTCGGCAAATTGGCGGACTTCGGATTCAAAGGCAGCGAAGTCGCGGGTGGAGTAGGGGAGGACGGAACCGAGGCCGGCGTGAAATTCGATCGCGCCGGTTTTCTCCGCAACCTTGGCAACGTTGGAATGGGTGATGCCTGCTCCGGGAAGGATCACGATGCGGTCGCGCGCGGCCGCGACGAGTTCCGCAAGTTTCGCGGCGCCTTGCAAAGCCGTTTTCGCTCCGGCGGAAGTAAGAATCCTTGCGGCCTCCGTTTGAATGACGTCTTCCAGCGCTTTCAGCAAATCGGCGCATTCGTCAAACGCGCGGTGAAACGTCACCGGCAAAGGCCGCGCGAGATCGACGAGCTTTCGTGTTCGCGGGACATCGATTTTGAAACCCTTCTGCAAGACACCAACTACGACGCCATCCATGCCGCATTCGGTGGCAACGGCGATGGAGTTCTCCATCTCGGCGAACTCGAAGTCCGAGTAAACGAAATCGCCCGCGCGCGGCCGGATCATCGAGTAGATGGGGATGTGGACTTTCTCGCGCACGCTGCGCAGCAGTTCGCGGCTCGGCGTCAGGCCGCCAACGGACAAGTCGGCGCACAACTCGATGCGATCCGCGCCGCCGCGTTCGGCGGCGACGGCCTTCTCGACTCCGTCCACGCTGATTTCAAGCAAATATTTTCGGGTCATGGTTCGTCGTGTTGCAGAAGAAGTGATACACGTGAAGCGGCGAGAAAGGAAGCAAGTCTTGAAGAGAGATTCCTCGCTGCGCGGGCCGACCGGTTCGCAGGAGCAAACCGGCAGGGAAACAGTCAGCCCGCTCCGCTCGGAATGACAATTGGGGGCACAGGCCGTATGTCGGAGCTGAAGCTCCGAACCCCTACAGAGCAAATCGCGAAGATGCGCTGCCGCGGCGCAGCTGTGATAGGCTTAGGCACCGAAGAAGCCAGATTGTACCCGGATTCGCGTCCACGATTTGGTCCACGTTGCAAAAAACTTCCGCAAGGAGACCTGCGATGAAACCTCGCCCAGCTTGTTTTCTTCTCCTCGGGATGCTTGTGATGGGATTGCTGGTATCATGCGCGCCATCTTACCACCAGAAGGACGAAAGCTACATTTTTGTGGCTTTCAACACTAGCTTGCCATATTGGCAGGAAGTGGCGGCGGGTTTGGAAGATTCCGCGAAACAATTGGGCGTCAAGGCCGAGCTTACCGGGCCCACGAACTATTCTCCGAATGAAGAATTGACCGCCTTTCAGCAGGCGGTAGCGCAAAAGCCTTCGGGAATTATGGTCTCCGCGTCAACTCCGGATATTTTCAAAGCTCCCGTCAACGCGGCCATCGCCGAAGGCATTCCGGTGATTTGCGTGGACGCGGATGTTCCCGGCTCCAATCGCGTCATGTTTGTGGGCACGGACAACTTTCGCGGCGGCCAGGAAAGCGGCAAGCGCATGGCCGATCTTCTTGCAGGCAAGGGCAATGTGGTGATCATCACGATTCCAGGGCAATACAACCTCGATGAGCGAGTTCGCGGCGTGACCGATGTGCTGAAGAAATACCCGGGAATCAAAATCACGAAAACGGTCGATGACAAGGGCGATTCGCGCAACGCTTACGATGCTATTTCCGGACTTTTGCAGGGCAAAGAAAAGCCGGAAGGCATTATTGCGCTTGAGGCTTCGGGGGGCGCGGGTGCGGCGGACGCGCTGCACCGCCTGGACCTCACCGGGAAAATTCCCATCGTGGCGTTTGATAAGGACCCCGAAACGCTGGACTGGATTCAACGCGGCGCCATCACCGCCACGGTCGTGCAGAAGCCGTATGTGATGGCTTACTACGGTCTGAAATTTTTAGACGATCTGCATCACAACGCCGTGCACGATTTCAAGGATTGGAGAAGCGCGCCCACTTCGCCGATGCCTTCCTGGGTGGATACAGGAACGGCCGTCGTGGACAAAAACAATCTCGCGGCCTTCCGCGAAGCGCTCGCCTCTCATGCCAAGCCGCCGATTTGAGATTTCCATCTTCTCGCGTGAGCGGCGCTGCGCGACTACGCAGATCGGCAACGCCAAAAATATGAGGAAAAAGAATGCGCTAGGGCCGGACTTCTGCGTGTTCCGCGCGGCCGGGATGAGGGAAACGCGGGCCGGCGTGCGAGTCGTGCAGCGGCGTGCTCATGTGAGGTTTCGCGCAGCTGACAACCTTGGAGCGAAATGCGAATTGTTTTGAACCACACATCTTTACGCAAGCGCCGCGAACTTTCGATTGCGCGCAGTGGCAGTAACAGCCTCCTGACGGAACACTGCGCAGGAGGGAAGGCGTGTTGGCCAGCAACGGAAGCGCGAAGGTGAACAAGCAAATCGTTGCGCCGAGTAGTCGAGCCGAAAGCCGGCGGCCAAAGAATGTTCCAATGCGGAAGCTTCTCATGCCCCATTCTGTGCGAGCATTTGGAGAAAAACCGATAGCGCAGGGTGCTTGGGAGTTCCGTTACCGGGGTTCTCCAGGTACCAGAAAACGCCCGTTGTAAATCAACCACTTACAGAAAACAAAGCACTTGCTCTGTCAGCGGTGTCAACTCTGTCATCTATGCTCGGATAACGGGCACACGGTGGACACACGCACCGTGTTGCTTTCTGGTTGTGCTCGCGTTCATCGGTGCCGCAATAGCGCATGACCAACACGACACGAAAATCCTTTGGCCACTATTCGCATTTTGTATGCAAGACGTCTTGGCGATGCCCCAGGAAGTTCTCCCCAAACAAGCCCCGGCTATGTCCATTGTCGGTGCGTACGGTTATCAGCCCACCGACGAGGAGAAGGCGCGCATTCAACGCTTTACATCGACCTATGACACGCCAACGAAACTCGACAGCGTAGTGCTCGTGCCGCCAGACAAGTTCGGTGCGGCTCAGAAGAATTTCAAGGTCCGCACTCGCACAAAAACTGCATTCACGCTATCGGATGGACGGCGGACTTATCTCAACGCTGACGTTCTCAAGGAACCCGGCATTGATTCGGGCGTGGA
>JAWOLO010000221.1:0-3953 GCA_033853375.1 Terriglobia bacterium | reverse complement strand
GCTAGTAATCGCCTTGTCAAGACCAAAATTAGGATATGGCTCTGCTTCATTCTAGGCGTTCGGGTTAGTTGCTCCCGCTGGCGCGCGGCGTGAAGCGCCAGCCGCAGCCGACTGAAACCTCATCGGGCTGAAGCGCTCCCAATCGACAGTGACTTTTTGCTCGGTGATCCATTCGCGAACGAGGCGCGCGGTCACCGGCGTAAGCAGAATGCCGCTGCGAAAGTGTCCCGTGGCCATCACCAAACCTTCGAGATCGGTCGGCCCGAGGATGGGAAGATGGTCCGCGGAATCCGGGCGCAAGCCGGCCCAGGTTTCCTCGATTCGCGCATCTTTCAAACCGGGAACCAGCTCGATGGCCGCGGCAAGAATATTGGCAATGCCGCCCGCGGTCACGCGCTTGTCGAAACCAACGTACTCGACGGTGGCGCCGGCAAGAATCCGCCCATCATTCCGCGGCACAAGATAAATTTTCTCCGACCAAAGCACGCGCTCGATTTGCAGATCGTCCGCGCGCAAGGCGATCATTTGCCCTTTTGCGGGCTTCACCGGAGCGTATGCGGAGATTCCTTCGAGTGTTCCCGAGAAGCAGCCTGCGGCGATGACCGTCCAGAGTGCTTCCACCTTTTCGTTTTCGAGAAGCAAGCCGCGGCAGCGCGCGCCTTCGCGCCAAATGCCTTTCACGCGGCTTGAGGGGAAAATCTCCGCGCCGCTGCGTTGCGCTGCCTCGAAGACCGCAGGCGTCAGCAGGCGGTTGTCAATCGACGCTTCCTCGGGCCGGAGCACCGCGGCTTCAAGCTCGTCGCTGAGCGCGGGCTCGAGTTCGCGCGCGTCTGCGGCGCGCAATGGCTCCGCTTTCAGCCCCAGTCCGTGATGCAGCGCAATGATGGTGCTGAGTTCCGCCTTCGCGTCTTGCGAGAAAATCGCTTCGAGCGTGCCCTTAGGTCGATAGCCGATGCTCTGTCCGGAAACGTCCTCCACCAACGCGACAAACTCCGGATACAGCGCCGCGCTCTGTTTTGCCAGCTCCACGGTGGCGATCATTCCGGGATTTTCCGGCGCCGGTGAAATGATTCCCGCGCTGGCCCAGGAAGCTTCCTGCCCGGGCTTTTGCCGGTCGAAGACCGCGACGCGCAAGCCCGCGCGCGCCAACTCCAGCGCGATGGAGCCGCCAATCACGCCGCCGCCCGCAATCGCCACATCGAGTCTTTTGCGATTCGTGCTTACCGCACTCATTTTGCCATCTTATCCCGCCCGTGCTTCACACGTCGACTTTGCGCTCATCAAGCTTCGATCACGGCAAAGCTCAGCCTGCGTTTGGGTCCACAGCGCCGGAGGCGCGACATAGTTTAGCCTGCCTACCGCAGGCAGGCCCAGTCTGTAGGGCTGGGCCAGGAAGGAACAAAAGAACGAGCGCCGTAGGCGCGGCACATTTCAGGGTGCGGGTTATCGGGTCTACACCGAACGGAGGAGTTCTTCGGAGAGTACCTGCGCTTTTTTTGCGAGGTTGCGGGCGAGCGCCCAGTCGCCGGCTTTCGCGGCTTCGCGCGCGTCTTTGAGGAAGCCTTTGATCTTGGAGACCAAGTCGGATTGTGCTGCGTTCAATTTCTTGCCGCGCGTGGCTGCGAGATTTTTCTCGGCGATATCGAGACTTTGATTGGTTTCCTGTTGCGCGGCGGCAAACTCTTCTTGCGTGAGTTGCGGCGCGATGGTGGGAGCGGGCGGCTTAACTTCTTCCGCGACCGGAGCGGTGGGAGTTGGAGAAGGCGGCGGAATCACGCGTGGGCGCGGTGGCACACTGCGCACAGGAACCATCAGCGATGCCAGAGGCGCGAGATCCAGACTGATTTGCGGAGCCGCCAAGTCCGCGTCGTCCGCGGTAGCAGCGCGAGCCTGAAGTACCGGCCGCACCTGCACCGCGGTGGCCCAGGGAATGGCCGGTCTTCTCCGCATGATGCAGCCGCTTAGAAAAAACGCAATGGAGAAAAGAGTCAAGGAAATAAGCAGCGGAACGTTGCGATGGGGAAGGAGGTGCCTGGGACGAACACGGGACTGAGCTGGGTTTGCCATGATTTTAGGCCGCGAGTGGCAATTCGATCCGGAATGTGGTGCCCCGGCCAACCTCCGATGTAAAGTTTATCGAACCGTTGTGCAGCTGCACAATTCGGAACGTGCTGGCCAGCCCGATTCCGCTGCCGCCCGGCCTGGTAGTAAAAAACAACTGGAAAATTTTTTGCTGATTTTCCGGCGGGATGCCATTGCCGGTGTCGCCCACGGAAATTTCCGCCATTTCGCCGCGCCGGCTCAGCACCAAGCGCAATTGGCCGCCGTCGGGCATGGCTTCTGCCGCATTGAGGACCAAGTTGAGCACGGCTTGTTTGAGCAAGGCTCGATCAACATAGACTTCGGGAACATCGATGGGCAAAAGTTGAGCAACTTGGATGCTGGACTTCTGTAATTGGGGCTTGGCGATTTCGAGGACTTCTTTCAGGAGTTCGGCAAGCTGCGTGGCTTCAAGGCGCACATCCATCGGACGCGTAAAATCGAGAAAGCGTTTGACGACTTGGTCGAGGCGGTCAATTTCTTTGTCGAGCACTTGCACGGCTTGGCGCGCGGCGCCGTCGCCATCGTAAGCGAGGGATTCTTTGAGATTTTCGAGCCACAAGCGCATGGAGTTGAGCGGATTTTTTACTTCGTGCGCCACGCCCGCGGTGATGTTGCCGAGAGCAGCGAGACGTTCACTGACGCGAAGCTGCGTGTCGATGCTTTCGAGAGAATCGAGATCGCGCAGCGTGACGAGAGCGCCGATGCGCTCGCCGGCTTCCTGAATGGCTTGCACGCTGACATTGACGCGCTTCGGACCTTCGGCGGTTTCCAGATCGGCTTCTGCGGCGATTTCGCTGAGCTCGTCGCTCTCGATATGCAGCGCGTCGCGAAGCGGATGGCCCGGCGGAAAGATATCGGTTACGCGGCGGCCGAGAAATTCGCTGGCGGGAGCACCGAGAAATTTTTCAGCAGCGGGGCTCACCATCACGGCGCGTGCATCTCGGGTGAAGAGGAGCAAGCCGTCTTCGAGTCCGGCCATGACGGAGTTCATGTTCTCGCGCATGGTGCTGAAAATTTCGTGCACGCCGCGGAGCTGCTGGCCGACCTGGGAGATCTTGCGGCTTACAAGCCCGAGTTCGTCGTTGCTCACCTCCAGGGTCTTTGCTTCGGGGTGAGGCGCGTCAAACTGGCCTGCGGAGATACGGTCGAGCTGCGCCGTGATGTCGCGCAAAGGAGCCAGTGTGATGCCGCTCACGAAAGCGGCAAGCAAGGCCGAGACAACCAATGCCACCAGCACGATAACTCCACCCGCGCGGAGGCCGGCCTGGATCTCCTGGACCAGAAGACCCGAATCCACGATCACGCGGACTTCTCCGAACGGCTTGTCGGCGTTAATGAAGGGGTAATCGTGTTCGAACAATTGGGGATTCTTGTCCGTGCGCCTCGTCGGCACGAAGAGGACTTTCATCTGGTGTAAGAAGCTTCGGCTGGCGAGCTGGGAGAGAGAAGCCCTGCGAGGCAGGAGCTTTCCCGGCAAATTTTCGTCGGTGGAGGCAAGCACCAAGCCGTCGGTGTCGGTGATGGAGACTTCGTAGATCAGCGGGTTCTTAATGGCAGCGGCCAATTGCGTGCGCAAGCCTTCGCTCTTTTCAAAGGCGAGCCGCACATAATCGTGGATTTCTTCGGGAGCGTAGGAATCCGGGCGCAAGCCCTGCTGCGCGGCCTCTACCAGCGCGTGTTTGGCCTGAAGAAAAACTTGTTCGGCCAGGTCGCTGGCGCGCTTGTCGGTTTCTTGGATCAACTGTTCGAGAAGCTGCGCGGCGAACAGGCAAGAGAGCACGGCGACGACCAGCAGGACGAGGCTGGTCATCACCAGAGTGAATTTTGTGCGCAGCCGCAGCTGCATTGCT
>JAWOLO010000220.1:0-3250 GCA_033853375.1 Terriglobia bacterium | reverse complement strand
AAAGAGTATTACCTCAACGAAAAGCTGAAGGCCATCCAAAAGGAACTCGGGCGCGGCGAGAAAAGCGAAACCGACGAGCTAAAGAAGAAAATCGATGCGTCGGGCATGCCTAAGGACGTGCACGAGAAGGCGATCCAGGAACTAAAGCGCCTGGAGTTGATGCCGCCGATGTCGGCGGAATCGACGGTCAGCCGCAATTATCTTGACTGGCTGATTGCGGTCCCTTGGAAGAAGCGGTCGAAAGAAATCCGCGACATCAAAGCAGCGGAGAAAGTGCTCAACGAAGAGCACTATGGGCTGGAGAAGATCAAGGATCGAATCCTGGAATTTCTGGCGGTGCGCCAGCTCGTAAAAAATCCAAAAGGCTCGATCCTGTGCTTTGTCGGTCCCCCTGGCGTTGGAAAAACTTCGCTGGCGATGTCCATCGGGCATGCCACGGGACGCAAGTTTGTGCGCGTTTCGCTGGGTGGTGTGCGCGATGAAGCGGAGATTCGTGGCCACCGGCGGACCTACATCGGCGCGTTGCCCGGCCAGATCATCCAGATGATGAAAAAGGCCGGCACGGTAAATCCGATTTTCGTGCTGGACGAAGTGGACAAGATGTCCACGGATTTCCGCGGCGATCCGTCTGCGGCGTTGATGGAAGTCCTGGATCCGGAACTCAACCACGCTTTCACGGATCATTACCTGGACGTGGAATATGATCTTTCGAGGGTGATGTTCGTGTGCACCGCGAACGTGCTGCACACCATTCCGCAGCCGTTGCAGGACCGCATGGAAATCCTGCGGCTACCCGGTTACACCGAACAAGAGAAAATGGAAATCGCGACACGCTTTCTGCTAAAGCGGGCGCGCGAAGCCACGGGGTTGACGGAGAAGAACCTCAAGTTTACCGAAGAAGGGTTGCTGCACATTATCCGGCACTACACGCACGAAGCCGGGGTGCGCAACCTGGAGCGGGAAATCCAGAACATCGCGCGCAAGATGGCGCGCAAGGTTGTGACGGACGGCGCGGATTCGTCGGTGGAAATTACCGCGGAAAATGTGAAGGATTTCCTGGGCGTACTGAAGTACCGCGAATTCTGGCTGGAAAAGCAGAACGAAGTCGGCCTAACAACCGGTTTGGCTTGGACCGAAGTGGGCGGATCGGTGCTCGCTACGGAAGCCACGTTGATGGAAGGGAAGGGGCGGCTGACGCTGACCGGAAAACTAGGCGACGTAATGCAAGAGTCCGCGCAAGCGGCCATGAGTTACGTGCGCTCGCGTTCGAATCTGCTGGGCCTGGCGCGGGATTTCTACCGAACAATCGACATTCACGTACACGTACCGGAAGGAGCCATTCCCAAGGACGGCCCTTCCGCCGGCATCACCATTTGCACGTCGATCGTGAGCGCGCTGACGAAAATCCCGGTGCGCTGCGACGTGACTATGACCGGTGAAATTACGCTGCGCGGCAAAGTTTTGCCCATCGGGGGCGTCAAGGAGAAGCTCCTGGCCGCCCACAGAATGGGCTTGCGTACGGTAGTGCTTCCGAAGGACAATGAGAAGGACTTAGCGGATATCCCGCAAGAGATTCTCTCCAGTCTCACGATCCATTTTGTCGAGACCATGGATGAAGTTCTGCAGATTGCGCTGGAGCGGCCCGTGGTGCCGCTTGAGCATGCCGCGGTAGCGCCCGTCGCGGAAACGTTCGGGACCGGTGCCGAGAAAGACAAGAGTTTGACCAACTAAGCAGCGATTCCGGGAAAGGCCATCTCTCGAATCTGCCCGCAATTTGCAGACGCGGGAGTGGGAGTGTGAGCCTCGAAGGGAACCGGGAGCTGCTCCCGTTGAGGAAAGTCCGGTCTGCTCAGTTCGGCTGGTTTCGCGTCTTCGGTTCAGGGCCTAAGAGCGGTCAACCGCCAGTTTGGTGCGTCACCTCAAGAACAATCCGGATTCTCAGGGTCAGTCAATTCACAAAAACACACTAGGGAACTATGCCAAAAGAGACACACGTTGAAGGACACAAAGAGATGAGTATTAGCCTTGCCGAGTTAAAGGAAAAGAACATCACCGATCTTGCCAAGATTGCCAAGGAATTGAACATTCCCGGCGCGAGCGGGATGCGCAAGCAGGAACTGATCTTTCAGATTTTGCGCGCGCAGACCGAGAAGAACGGCTTGATCTTTTCCGAAGGCGTTTTGGAATGCCTCCCCGACGGATTCGGATTCCTCCGCGCGCCGGAATACAACTACCTGCCCGGCCCGGACGATATCTACGTCTCTCCGTCGCAAATCCGCAAGTTTGACCTTCGTACCGGCGACACGGTCTCCGGTCAAGTCCGCCCTCCCAAGGATGGCGAACGCTACTTCGCGCTGATCAAGGTGGAAGCGGTCAATTTTGAAGACCCGGAAGTCGCGCGCAGCAAGATTTTCTTCGATAATCTGACGCCGCTTTATCCCCAGGGCCGTTTGAAAATGGAAACGGTGAAGGAAAACATGACCGGGCGCGTTCTGGACCTGCTTTGCCCCGTCGGCAAGGGGCAGCGCGGATTGATTAACGCACCGCCGCGCACCGGAAAAACCATGATGCTGCAAGCGATCGCCAACGCCATCGCCGCGAATCATCCGGAAGTCGCGCTGATTGTGCTGCTAATTGACGAACGGCCGGAAGAAGTCACCGACATGCAGCGCACCGTGAAGGGCGAAGTCATCAGCTCGACGTTTGACGAGCCGCCGCAGCGGCACATCCAGGTGGCGGAAATGGTTTTGGAAAAAGCCAAGCGCCTGGTGGAGCACAAGCGCGACGTCGTGGTGCTGCTGGATTCCATCACGCGTCTTGCGCGCGCTTACAACGCGGTGACGCCGCCCTCCGGCAAGGTGCTTTCCGGCGGTATCGACGCCAATGCGTTGCAGCGGCCGCGGCGATTCTTCGCGGCGGCGCGCAATGTCGAAGAAGGCGGATCGCTCACCATCGTGGCTACTGCGCTGATCGATACCGGCAGCCGCATGGACGACGTGATTTTTGAAGAGTTCAAAGGCACCGGCAACATGGAAATCTATCTCGACCGGCGCCTGGCCGATAAACGCGTGTTTCCGGCCATCGACATTCAGCGTTCCGGCACGCGCAAAGATGAATTGCTGCTTCCGCCGGAAGAGCTCAGCCGCGTGTGGGTGTTGCGCAAGGTGTTGAGCCCGCTCTCCACCGTCGAAGCGATGGAACTGCTGCTCAGCCGGCTGACCAAGACCAAGTCGAACATGGAATTCCTGAG
>JAWOLO010000219.1:0-9600 GCA_033853375.1 Terriglobia bacterium | reverse complement strand
GGCGTTCAAGAAACAGGTCGGAGAGTCTGTGCTGTTCGGCCATGAACAGATAGCCCAGGTCGCGCATCGAACGCTCCGCCGCACCGATTGTCTCCCGCATCGCAGCGATGCGGCGCTCGGATTCCTCAATAGGACGCAGCAGGGCTTCGCGCTCTTCAAGAGTGACCACCAGCAGTTCGTCGGAAAGCCGACGCAGTCCCCGCTCCCCGGCCGCCCGCACGAGCGTACTACCTGACTCGTCAACGAGTTTGCGCAGCGCGGCCACCAGCGCGTCCCAGTCCCAACTTGCCTTTTGCGTCCGGAGACGCTCAAACGCGCTAATTTCGTAAATGGAGCCCATCGGTCGCCCGAGCCGCTTTTCCAGCACCTTTCGCGTGAATGGCCCTGCTACTTGGCGTTCGGCCTCTGACGTCCGATCCGCTTTGTTCAGAACAACGAGCAATTGCTTAACCTGTTTGCCCACTTCTTCCACCAGTGCAAGCTCCTCGCCGGCAATGGGCGGGTCAGCCCCGATGACGATGAGCGCGGCATCGATGTGCGGAACGAACGCCTGCGTCGCCGCCGTATTTCCAGTGAACACCGATCCCAGGCCTGGCGTGTCTACTAGGCACATCCCATCGGCGAGGAGCGTGCTGGGAACGAAAACTTCAACTCCAGCAACTCCTTTCGCGTTCTCCGGATTGTGCTCCTCCGAAACGTATTGCAACAGGTCTTCGGGTGCAATAACGGTCCAGCCGCCTCCCTGAAAACGGATGCGGGCGCGTCGGGTGGTTCCATAACGCAGCACCGTAGGTACTGTCGTAATCGGCAAGACGCCAGTCGGCAGAACACTGTCGCCCACGAGAGCGTTCAAAAGCGTAGACTTTCCGCGCTTGAACTGGCCGATACAAGCAACATAGAACCGACCTTCCACAAGGCGCTCGGCAAGTCCCGCTGCCTCTTCGGCAACGCGCTCGGAACCGAGCTCCCATGCCAAGTCCGCAAGCCGCCTGAGCTTCCCGGCCGCGTCCGTGGGGTCCACAAACGGCGGTGTTCCAACCTCCTGCTGATTGCCTGTTCCAATCTCTGCGTTTTTCGAAAAAGCGCTCATGCCGCGGGTTCCCCTTTTGGTTCGTCCGATTGCCTCGTTGATCGTTCGAACACTTTAAGCACCCCGACTGTGCGTCTTTGTTAGAGGCATTCCTTGGCAGTGGTTCACCAGATAATCCACATGCAGGAGTTTCGTCTTGATGCGCCCTTCAAAGTGATAGTGACTGTCCGCTGCGGCGGCGCACATTCGTACGATCGCGCCCGGCAGCATGCCGCTGAACTCGAGAATGTCTTCGCGAAAACCTTCGAGGTCATACTGCAACAACCCGTATTGCCGAATGGAAAATTCGAGGAGCTCCACTGCTGCAGTGAGAGACAGGGCCCCGACATGGAGCCTCTGTCGATCGTTCCAGTATAGTTGCGCGGCATGCCCCAGTTCGGTGTACGTCCATCCCGGCGCAATCGCGTAAACAGGCGTCTTCTGATTCCATATCAATTCTTTCACGATGCGGGTCAGGATGTGAGTCATTGGCGCGAGATCTTCGAGAAAGATCCAGTATTGGCCTGCGCCAGCGGCGCGATAGAGCAGCCCGCGCAGGCGAAGGCTGGTCTGCTCTTTGACCCAATGGGAGAAGGACGCTCCATAACCCGTATCGGCCCGGAACTTCGCTCGAAACAACGGATCCTCCTCGAAACCCTGTGCGATGCCGCGCAGAATCTCCTGGGGGCTACCGTTTCCCCGGGAGCAGATACACCGCCGTGCCATCCGTTCCGGCATCTGGGAAATCGCCCTCCCTACCAAGCTGCTTTTCCCAGAGTGCGGTGCTCCCCAAATCAGCAGACTCTCCCGCTTGCGAATCGCGTCCTCCAGACGCGCCACTTCGCTCTGTCGGCCAACGAACAGGCCGGTTTGGGAGACAAATGAAATAGAGGAGCTACCCGTGTTCATGCTTTTTCGCTCGCCCGCATGCCGGGAGGAAAGCATGTTTCGTTTGGCGCCATGTTCACGCCCTTCCCCTTAAGTCCGAGCAGGCTGCTGGTGCACGTATTTGATGACTTCCACGTCCGACATCGCAATCAGTCCTTCATCAACCATCTGGTCCAGGGCAGGAATCAACTTGCGAATTTTTTCTTCGGAGTCCACGATGCTCACCATGACGGGCGCGTCCCGGGATACCGAGAACAGGTGCGAACGTCGAATCAACGTACTGGCGCCGTAGCCTTCCAGTCCGCGGTAAACGGTGGCTCCGGCGATGTCCATCTCGCGGCACTTCTCCACAATCGCTTTGTAGAGCGGTTGACCGTGCCATTTGTCGTCCTCGCCAAAATGAATTCGAAGCAGTTTGGCCTTGCCTTCGAGTTTCATGCCCTCTGCTCCTGTCTGCGTTCCTGGGCAACGTAGTCGTGCGTGTACTTGATGACATCCACGTCGGAGAGCACCACCAATCCCTGCAGCACCATCTCGTCCAGCACGGGCATGACCTTACGGAGCTTTTCTTCTGCTTCGATCACTGAAAGCATGATCGGGCGGTCGTGCGACAAGCTCAGTGCCGAACCTTTGTGCATTCTGCGGTTCGCGCCATATCCGAGAATCCCGTGGTAAACCGTCACACCCGCGATGTCGTTCGCGCGGAGAGCTTGTACGATGGCTTTGTAAAGCGGCTTGTCCTTCCATTTGTCGCTCTCACCCACGAAAATACGCATCATCTTGGCCTTGCTTTCGCTCTTCAATGGGTGCGGCTCACCGCGGTATTCCGCTTTCTTCGCGATTTCGGCGGGTTTCACAACCGTCGTGTCCTGAACTTCGATCAGTCCTGTGCCCGCCATTTCCCGCAATTTCGGCAGTAGTTCCTCCACCTTCTCGGGACACTCGATAAATTCGACTTTCATCGGGAGGTTTTCCGTCAAACGAAGAATGCGGGTGCTATGAAGGTGATGGTCTGCGCCAAAACCCGCCACGCCGCGAATTACGTTGGCTCCGGAAACTCCTCGATAGAATAGAAAATCCAAGATCGCCGTGTACGTGGATGTTCCGTGATACTGGTGGTCCTCCCCTACATAGATCACGACCTTTTTTGCTGGGCCGGCTTTCAGCATGGCGTCTCCTCTCCAGGAATACCTCGCTGACAAACAAGAAACTCTGCTACACGTCCGAGCACGCCACTTCCCACATGTTGTCCATGTCTCGCCTGCTCGACGCATTTCCTGAGATCGTCTTCGAGCTCATCCGCAGTTCTTGCGAGAATTTCAGCAACTACCGTGCGGGCCTCCGACGGCAGTCTGTGCGACAGTCGATCCGCGTGCCAAAGGCACAGCGTTCCGCTTTGCCTCATCCATTCCACGAACGACGGTGCACTCATTCGCTGCACCAACTCGCTCAGCCTCACTTCTTCCTCTCGACGCAATTCTGCACAGAAACCGCACTCTCTTGTTGGCTGCGTTCCAGGTCTGCGCCTCTCATTAAGATTCCGTCGATAAATCTCGGCCGCGAGCGGCGCCGGGGCAGAACGCGCCACCGACCAGGCGTGATGGTTGCAAAGGTGCGACGCGTTCCTTACACCAGTCACCTCAACCAATTGGGTTTGGTGGTGCCTGAGAACGGTACACAATGGACACGCTCCATGTGCTGCCGCTTCGGCCACGGGAACCGCTCGAACTGCTTTTGCTCCGTTCATGCACTTAGCCTCCCGGCGATTACGCCCAACCAGACAGCGAGAAATCCGAGAATCACGCTCAACACCACATTTAGAAAAGCAATCAGGAATTCACCGTCCTGAATGACGCGAAACGTTTCGTACTCGAAGGTCGAAAACGTGGTGTACGCTCCGATGAAACCGATCGGAATGAGGTAGCGCCAGTTCGGACTCCAGTGGGTCTTCTCCGCCAGCAGCGTGATGATGAATCCGATGAAGAAAGAACCCGTACAATTGATGATGAACGTTCCGTAGGGAAATCTTGTACCAAGTTTTGCACTCACATAACCGCCAAGCCAAAATCGAGCAATTGCTCCCAAGAACCCTCCCAAGCCCACCACGAAGTATTTCGTCATGCGGAACGACGCGACGCCCCTTTCTGGAAAACAGCATTCGTTTGATCCTGCGTGCCTTGAGTTTGTGTCCGGTCTGCCATAGCCGTCTTTCCCGCAGTTGTGACTTTATCGGCGCCGAGTTTTGCGAGGGCAGTAAGGATGAGGTTTTCTTCATCGCTGGAAAGCTCCTTGGTGCGAAGAGAGCGTTCCGCCTGCGCTCGATAGCGGTCAGCGTAACTGTCGTAGCGACCGCTCAACAACCTGAACATCGAATTCAACCAGTCCCTCCAGAGTCTTGAGTAGACCTGAAGCGCCTGTTCCAATTCGGGGCCACACTGGCTGGCAATTTGAGAAGCAACGCGGCGGGCAATAAATCTACTTCCTAGCAGTCCTCCCAGGGTTGGCCGCTTGATTCTTGTAGTGATATTGCCGAGATCAAAGGGGGGAATCCCACGCACAAGGGACTCAAATTCCTCTTTCGCCGGCACGTCAGGAAGGTCTAGGGCGTCGGCGCTTGCGACCAGTGTTTCGAAAAGCTCCGCTGCTAGAGTTTCTAACCGGTTGCGAAGGCTCTGCACCCAGCCTTCCACCACACGCAGGATTTCTTCCCGGACCGTTGCTTCTGCCGGCCCATTTGGTGTCTCCCTCTGATCCCATTTCGCCGTAAACAGGCGCGCCGCCTCATCGATCAGAATTGACGAAGCTCGGGCAACATTGTCCAAGTCTTTCTCGCTTTCAGTCTTTGTCTCCTCCAGTTTGCCCGTCGCTCGACGAAGGCGCGCCTCAACGTCGCGAACTCGTGGCTCCGCGGGAGCACGTCGCTTGTCAGTGAGACGCAAGCGAGAGCGCAACGTGAGAACGACAGACTCGCCAAGCGCCCCAATCTTTCTCCTGAGCGAGGCAGCTTTCAGTTCCTGAGAGCGAGCAAAGAGAGGAAGAATGTCTTCCTGGAACCAGCGATCAAGAAGGTGCCGGTGCGACTCCAAGACGCTAACTGGGTGAACGGCTGTTTCTAGCTGACAATCGGAAGCGACGTGTTGGCCTACGTACTGGACGACTCGTTCTATTTCCGATGTAGCCAGGAGGTCAGCTTTGCTGAGCAGGACGGTTACAGGAATAGTTGCTTCCTTGAGAGTCTCAATCGTCTGAAGATCATCTGGCGTCAAAGTGGACCCCGCGTCAATGAGGACAACGCCCAGGTCGCAGCGCGGAAGATAGGCCAGGGTTTCGGCTGCTCCTGTTGTCGCTAAAGAACCAAGTCCGGGAGTGTCAACGAAGGTCACACCGTCTTTCAGACGCTCTGCAGGGAGCTCGAGGACGATTCGTGTGACATGCTTCGCATTTCCTGGATTTTGTTGTTCCGTAGCGAACTCCGCCACACGGTTAATCTCTACACTGATTGCCGGCCGTTCGGCCAAAGAAACGATGGCTCGCGGCGAGCCTCCCGAACGAATCCGGGTAGGCACTGCAGTTATTGGGGTAACTCCAACGGGAAGAACCTCCGTGCCGAGAATCGCGTTTAGGAGGGAGGACTTGCCCGAACTCACACGCCCGAAGACTGCGATCTCGAAGGTTTTTTCTTCTGCGCGGTCAAGAATTGCCTCGATCGTGGGTCGGAACTCCACCAAGCCAAGTTCAGCGACGACTTCCTCGATCTTCGAGAGAAGCTGCGTTTCTCCCGGGGTTTGCTCAAGGCGCTGTAATCTCGCCTTGAAGTTTTCATCGGGTCCGGCTCCAAGGAAGCGGTTAAGACGAACAACGAGACCTTCGAGTTCTCCGACGATTCCATTCAACTCACGCGCCACCGATTCCGGTACCTCACCGTAGCCGCGCATGTATCTTGGCTTCAGCTCCTCGATCACGATATCTATGAATATGAGGGACGTGTATATGGCATGCCTTGCGGAGATGGGATCGCGCTCGTCGTATATGCCTTGCCCATCGAGAACGCGAACAAGCTGGGCACGAATTCGAGCGATGTAGTCTTCAATGGTTCGTCGCTGTACAGGGGAAATGTCGAGCGTATATCGGGGGAAGGCGGCTTTCGAGGAAGCGACGTTCAAAATCTCCTCGACCTCCGAGAGCATCTTGTCGATGTGCTCGCATGTCACGCGAAGACGGCGCTGCTGGTGCTCGTTTAGAGTCGCCTCTGGTAGACTGGAACTAGGCCTGTTATCGGCGTCACTCATGGAGCAGGCACCCGCAGAGACTCTTGTTGAATCGTCTGCCTAATAAAACCTTTCTGGGTTCCCAAGCTGAGGAAGGTGGAATGAGAGCGGACAAACAATCTCCCTCCAGCGCGTGGAAACCCTGGTAGGAGTCATTTGCCCGAGAAGGGCGGTTAAGGGTGAACTCCAACACCCACAACGTCAACGTACAAGACCTACGCCGCCTAGTCAAGCCATCGTCTTCGGCGCACTCGCCCTCAGTGCGGCATCCTGCGAAGAGAGGAGTGCTGCGCGTTGGGATGACCGACGAGCATCGTCAACCCCTGGCGCGGCGCATGCAACTCCTCATCCGTCATCAAGTCTCTGCGCCGCCCTTCGAACTGAAGGGCGTGACGCTGCATGTTCTCTCCGACACGGGCAAGCTTTTCACTCAACCGCAGCAAGAGGCGACAGCCCACCTTGGTATCGCGCAATTTGAGCAACAAATCATGGAGATGTTGGAGACAAAAGTTCTTTGAGGGCAGATCGCTTCCTGGCGTTTTCTCGGCGAAATATCTTAGTGCTCGCTCCTCGGCGTCCGATGCAACCTGACAGGCTGGACAGGTTTCGTACGGCGGGAGGGGTGGCTCCACGGCATCACACGATGCATGACCTTCGCTTCCAAACTCGCCAAGCTCTCGCAATTCATGGCTGAATCGGAAAAGCAACTGTGGATAGGCGCTGCAAACCCCCTGCGGAGAGGCGAGGTGCGCGTATTGCCAAGTATGGAATGGGCAGAACCCTCCTGTCTTCGCGTGTTCGAGTTGCGTAGCCTCTGACGTGCTCAGCTTATATTGATAGGTTCTCAGGAAGTCGAAGACGGCGTCGAGAATCTCGTCGCACACCGCACAACTCCACCCAAGTACGGGAGCGGCTCCAGTGACCCTGCGGGCCCACACTCGTTTGAGCACTTCCTCAGTTGTTTCGCTAATACCTGAGCCACTAGCGATCTCAGCCCGGATTTGTTCGACCCGTTGCAACAGTCCCTCTTGGATGGTGAGCCCATCGCTTCTCAGCAGAGCCTCGAGCCGGTCACACATCCCAAGCAGGAAATCATCTTGCTTTTGAACTGTCAGATAATGGATCAACTCTTTCTCAAATGCCGATACGCCGCTCAGTTCTAACGCTCCCGTGCTGCCTGTCATTTTTGCGTCCAGGGCGTTCCGCGCAGAGACCGCGAAGATGCGCAGCTCCGGTGTGTCTAATTCTTCCCGCACCTTCGACTCAACAAAATTGAGAATCTGTTCTCGCTCTCGTGCCGAGGCGGCCAAATCTATCTTGTTCACAACCACGAATAGCCTTCGCGCCTGGGCCTGGCACTCCCGCAAATACGCCAGTTCGGCGTTCGTCAGCGGCGCATCGCAACTCGTCACAAAAACGATGGCGTCGGCTTCCGGGAGAAAGTTCAATGTCGTGGCCGTGTTCTGCTGCACCGCCGAACCCAGGCCTGGAGTATCGACAAAGAAAAATCCTTGGCGCAAAATCTCGACCGGAGCTTGCACTTCCGCAACTTCGATTCTCTTCCGGTTACCGGGATTCGCTTGCTCCGTCACGTAATCCGTCAGTTTGTCGATGGCGATCGGGTGTGTGAGATTGCTGTTTACGAATCGCAGCACTACACGCTCTTGGACGCCATATCCCACGGCAGTAATAACAGATGTCACGGGAACTATGCCCGATGGCAGGTACGCCTTGCCGAGGACCGCGTTCATTAGCGTGCTCTTGCCACGGCTGAATTGGCCCACTACCACCAAATTAAACCTGTCGCCTGCCAGTTTAGCCGAAACTTCCTGCAGTGCTCGCTCGATCTCCTCGCACTTGATGTCACGGGCTGCGGCCAAGCCCTCCCGCACCACTTGAGCCAGTTCGTGCTTCCGCTGGTCATAGGAATGAAGCGTATCCCCAGGCAGAACGGTCCCTTCCCGCTCGACGCCTTGGTCTCTATTGTCGCGATCCGGCATTTCTACCTGCGTCCGCCTTTCCCGAAGTTTCATGCGCCTTCTTCACGGCGAGCAAAACTCGGAGTGCATGATCGGCTGCCCGCTCTCGGGCGGGCTTCTTCTGGCGCTTCTCAATCTCTGCAGCGACTAGATCTCGAACCATGTCGTAATGGCGGTCCAGACACTCGTGAATCTGAATCTGCTGGAACGACGGGGCGCGCGTAAACGAGCGGATCAAGAAGGTCGCTGCTTCTACCTTTTCGGCGCCGGGGGCTGCGGCCAATGCGATCCGCGCCGCCGTCACGGCGACCTCTAAGTCGTCATCCTTGAGAAGCGGTCGCATTTGCTCCCAGTCGTCTAAGGTAATCTGAAGGTCCGAGAGGATGGACAGGACTTTCCGCCTACGCGAGAGTTGAGCCGGCCATTCGTGCTCTGCGGCAGAGTCGCGCCGAGCCGCTGCAAGCAGCACAGGCTTCACCTGCGAAGCGATGTGGGAGAGAACAGTTTCTGCCGCAGGACGGCAGACATCATCCTCCAGAGCTCGAACCAAAACAGGCGCCGTCTCTGGTCGCCCAAACTCTCCGAGCGTGTCGATCAGTCCAACCAGCATCCGCTGCTCGGCCTGATGTCGCACGAATTCATACACGTCGTCGGTGAGCCAGCGCGCCAACTCCCTGGCTGCCGTGTTTTCAACGGCTTCCTCGCCGAATCGCACGACGGCATCCTCGATCTGCCGCCTCTGCGAGAGATACTCCATAAGAACGTCTTTCGCTCCCAGTTGTGCTAGAGCTTCAACCGCCCGCTGTCGGGGCTGAAAGATTCCGCGTGGCCTGCCCTGCAAGAGAAACTCCCGCAGCGGCGCAATTGCTCGCTGTCCGCAGCCCACGAGCAACGACACTGTGAGGTCGCCTCCCTGGAGAGACTCAAGGTCACCGACAAACGAGCGAATCTCTTCATCCGTGTAGTCTCTGGCGATGCCGTGAAGTCCCGCCCTTGTCATGTTCTTACCAGCTTCATCGGGCCTGCGCGTGCGCACTTACGCGCTTGTAGGCAGAGCGACCCGCATATACCGCGTGCGAGCCAAGTTCGTGCTCAATCTCTATGAGCCGGTTGTACTTCGCCACGCGCTCGCCGCGGCAGACCGAACCGGTCTTGATCTGGCCGGCTCCGGTCGCCACGGTCAGATCGGCGATCGTAGTGTCGTCGGTTTCTCCGGAGCGATGCGAAACCACGGTGGTATAGCCGTTCTCTCTTGCGAGATCGATACATGCAAGCGTCTCGGTCAACGTGCCGATTTGATTTAGCTTGATGAGGATTGAGTTCGCTACGTTCTTTGCAATGCCTTCTCGGAAGATGCTGGTGTTCGTGACGAAAATGTCATCACCAACGAGTTGGA
>JAWOLO010000218.1:0-11885 GCA_033853375.1 Terriglobia bacterium | reverse complement strand
TGCTGAATCCGCCGTTTAATCCATCGTTCCACTGCATGGGCGTGCGCTCGCCGTCGCGGCCCTTCTCTTTTGGCCAGCCAAGCTTGCCGATGGGATCTTGCACCTCGCCTTTGCTTTTGGGATCGTTGTTCTCCATTCCAATTTCTTCTCCGTAATACATGATGGCCGTGCCGCGCAGCGTGAGGTAGAACGCGGCCATCATTTTGGCGATATCGTCGTTGCGTTTTCCATCGCCATAGCGCGTATAGGAGCGCACGATATCGTGATTCGTGATGACGTAGGTTGGCCAGCCGCCCGCGGCATCGACTGCCGCAATGTGTTTGCGGTATTGATCCGCCGACAGACCTTTGAAGTCCGTCATCATTAGGTCCATGGGGAGTTGTAGTTCGTCGTTGTGCGCCCCGTAATAATCTTTCAATTCCGAAACATTGGAAGTCCACGTCTCGCCAATCAGCACCGAACCATATTCATTGGCGACGCTGCGCAGCTTGCGCATCACGTCGTGCACTTCGGGCAATTTCTTGTTGTACTTCTCTTCCATATTCGGCCGGCCAAATTTGTCTGTGCCCGGTAACACGGGATTGTCGGTCAGGTTCGGATCCTCAAACAGCGTGTCTACCGCATCCAGGCGGAATCCCGCGACCCCGCGCTTGTACCAGAAGCGCGTAACGTCGAGCATGGCTTTTTCGACGGCAGGATTGCGCCAATTCAAGTCCGGCTGCTCGGGATAAAAATAATGGTAGTAATACTGATTCGTTTTCGGATCGAATTTCCACGCGGATAATCCGAAGGTCGAGAGCCAGTTGTTCGGCGGCTGCCCTGGGGCCTTGCCGTCGCGCCAGATGTACCAGTCGCGTTTTGCGTTCGTGCGCGAGGAAAGAGACTCTTTGAACCAAGCGTCCTGATCTGAGGTGTGGTTCACCACGAAGTCAAAAATGATGCGAATATTGCGCTTCTTCGCTTCGCTTGCCAGACGGTCGAAATCTTTCATCGTGCCGTACATCGGGTCGATGGCTTCGTAATCGGAAACGTCGTAGCCGAAATCTACCTGTGGAGAAGGAAAGCAGGGAGTGATCCAGATGGCATCGACACCCAGTTCTTTCAAGTAATCGAGCCTTGAGGTGATGCCGTTCAGGTCGCCGATGCCATCGTTGTTGCTATCGGCAAAACTGCGCGGATAGATCTCATAGAAGACGGCGTGCTTCCACCATTGGTGGCCTTCCGCATCAACGGCATTCTGCTGCGGATATGCTGCCCGTGCCGTGATGCAGAGCAAGAACGGCAAAGCTAGCGAGCAAATCCATTTTCTTACCATGGGAGCTTCCTCCGTCTCACATTTCGCGGACGCATCTTACTCTGACCAAAGCTCGAAGTGGAGCGTTATGGCTTGTGCGTGTCAGAGTTTGCAGGCGTGCCGGAGCCCTCTCGTAGAGTGTGAAATGAATCGACCGCCAAGTTTTCGAAGTACTCGACCAAGCCGCTGGGCCAGCGCACCTCTACCCAGTCCACTTTCGTGGACGCACCCAGTCCAAAATGAACGCGCATGTCGTTGTTCGAAATGTAGCTTGAGCCGCTGCGCACTTCGTTGACGAGATTGCGCCCACCGGCCTTCACGGTAATCTTCGCCCCAATGCCATCGCGATTCGATCGGTATTTCTGCGATGCCGCAGAAAAAGAGGTTCCAACTGTTTGCAATGCAATCCAGTGATTACCGTTGCGCAGGTCGTTCACCAGCAGCATCGGCGGCTCATTCATGTTGCTAATCACCGCCGATGCGCGCCCATCATTCCACAAATCGCCGATGGCCAAACCGCGCGAAGAGCTCATTGCCGTAATGCCGGGGCCGGCGCTGGCCGAGATGTCCGTGAACGTTCCGTTGCCATTGTTGTGATACAAAATCTTGGGCTCGCGGAAATTGCTGCCAAGATGCTGACTGTCGACTTCGGGGTACACATGACCGTTCACGAGCAACAAATCCGGCCAGCCGTCATTGTCCACGTCGAGGAACATCGTGCCCCAGCCCAAATATTGCGTGTTCAAACCAAAGCCGGCAGGGAAAGTCTTGTCGTCAAACGTGCCGTCACCGTTGTTGTGCAACAGCGTCGAAGTGTCGTCAGAAAAATTCGTTTTGAAGATATCGAGCCGTCCATCGCCATCATAGTCGCCGACAGTCGAGCCCATGCCCGCCTGCTCGCGTCCATCGTCGTTGAAAGCCGCGCCGGAAACGACGGCAACGTCCGTGAACGTGCCGTCATGATTGTTGTGATAGAGAATGCTGGCGGTGCTGTCGCAAGCCACGAAAATATCCGGCCAGCCGTCGTCGTCGTAATCAAGCGTTGATACGCTGAAGGCGTAATGGCCGTTGGTCTGATCGATTTTCGCTTTCTTCGTGACGTCCTCGAACGTGCCGTTGCCCAGATTGTGATACAGAATGTTTTTCGCCCAGGGCAATCCTCGCGGCCCGCACATAACTGGGACGCCTTTCCACATACAGGAAGGGCGCTCTCCCGGTGCCAGCGCCACCGCGGAATCGTAGTCCACATAATTCGCGACCATCAAATCCAGCTTGCCATCGCGGTCGTAATCCACAAATGCACAGCCTGTACCCCACATCTTGCCGTTCCCGCCCACACCGGCCTTTTCGCTGACATCGCTGAAAGTGCCGTTGCCGTTGTTGTGGTACAGGACATTTTTCCCGTAGTAAGTCACGTAAAGATCTTCGAACCCATCATTATCGTAGTCGCCGACGCACACGCCTTGCCCCCATCCGGTATGCGCCAGACCAGCCTTCTCTGTAACATCTGTGAAAGTGCCGTCGTGATTGTTGTGATAGAGATGGTTTGTCGGAGCTTGGCTCTTGGCGAAACCTTCCAGCTTGGTGCCGTTCACAACAAAAATATCCGGCCAGCCGTCATTGTCGTAATCGAAAATCGCAACTCCAGTGCCGGTGGTTTCAATGATGTATTTCTTAGTATTTTCGCCGCCAAAGATGACAGGAGCGGTGAGCCCAGCCTTTGCGGCTATGTCCGTAAAATGCGCGACCGGTGCCGCCGCTTTGGTTTGGACGCCAGACCCATGGGTAGCGGACTTGCCGTTATGTAGGGACAGAACGGCACAAAGCCCCAACAAAGAAAGCAACCGGAGTGGAAGGAAACGGAGAGTCATCAACCCTCAAGAATAGTAAGGTGGGGACGGGCAGGGGTCAACCTGAGGGGCAGTACGAGGACTTCTCATGCGTTGCCAAATGACTCCTACGGACATGCTAAGATTTTTGCTGTTGCGTTTAAGGATTCCTTGGCGTGAAATCACGTTTCGCTCCTCACCGGCCCCGTTTTTTCCGATGCTGCGGAGCCTCTCTCTTCTGTTTCTTTTTTGCGTTTGGGACCTGTAAAGGGCAATCTGCAAAGGATTCCGCTACCATCCCTTCAGCATCGAGAGCAACTGCGATCTACAAGCAGGGTTTAGCGGAGCTTCAAAAAGGGAGCCTGGCCTCCGCCCGCATGGCGTTTGAGAAGGTTGTTCGGCTTGCGCCACAAAGTCCCGAAGGACACAACTCGCTCGGCTGGGTCTTGCTCGCGCAGGACGAGGTGGATTCCGCAATCCGGCAGTTTCAGAGCGCGCTGAAACTCAAGCCGGATTTTGTGCAGGCGCATATTAATTTCGCAAACGCGCTTATCCGCAAAGGAGATTTAGCCGGCGCGCTCCGGGAGTCCAAAGAAGCCACGCGCTTGGCACCCAACGATTCGGAAACGCATCGCACGCTCGCCCGCGCGCTGGATTTCTCTAAGGACTTCGAAGGTGCGATCGCCGAATTCCGCCGCGCGAGCGAACTGGAGCCGCAAAGGGCGGAATTGCACGACGAACTGGGAACCGTGCTGGTGCAGAAATCAGACGCGCAAAGCGCAGAAGCGGAATTCTCCGAGGCGCTCCGGCTCCAACCTAATTTTGCAGAAGCGCATTTGCATTTGGGCGTTTTGCAATACCAACGGCAAGCGATGACAGAAGCGGCAGAACACTTGCAGACAGCAGTGCAACTGGATCCTTCCGACCCGGGCGCCCACTACTACTTGGCTCAAATTCTGAAGTCGCAGGATAAAACAAACGCCGCGATTGATGAATTGCAGGCGTGCGTCAGGCTGAATCCGAATTATCCTGACGCGGAAAACAGCCTGGGTCTGCTTCTGCAACACAATGGCGAGACTGAACAGGCGGTTGCGGCTTTTCGCCAAGCTGTAAAATTACAGCCGGACAATCCCGACGTACACAACAATTTGGGGCTGGCGGATCTGCAGAGCGGGGACGCTCAAGGAGCAATCGCCGAATTTCAGGTGGCGATTCGCCTGCGCCCGGACGATAGCGGATATATCGGCAATCTTGGAGCCGCGTATTTGCAAGTGGCGGATTTTGATTCAGCGATGGCGAATTTTCAGCAGGCTCTGAAACTCTCTCCGCAGGACGCTACGCTGCATTATGACCTTGGGTTGGCGCTTAAGCTGAAAGACAAATTACCCGAAGCGATCGCCGAGTTCCGCAAAGCGTCCGAACTGGATCCGGGGCAAGCCGACGCTCACTACACGCTAGGCGTGACACTCTGGCAGCAAGGCGACTTTGCCGCCGCTGCCGAAGAACTGCGCGCGGCGACACGTGCCAAACCGGACTACGCAGAGGCTTATTACACGCTGGGCACTGTTTTGAAGCAAAAGGGCGACTTGGAGGAAGCAGCGAAAGCCCTGCGGGAAGCGATTCGCTTGCAGCCGGAGTTCGCCGGCGCGCACACCACACTGGCAGCAGTACTACGCCAACTCGGTGACGCGGAGGGTGCCGCCGCCGAGAGCCGCGCCGGAGCAGAAATCGCGAAGCAGAAGACGAACGAACAGGCCGCGCTCTTTGCCACTCATTCAGGGCAGCGCCTGCTCAATGCGGGGGACATCGACGGCGCGATTTCGCAGTTTCATACCGCAATTCAGTCTGTGCCTAAATATGCTCCGGCGCATTACCAACTTGGCCTGGCTTTACAGCGAAAAGGTGACAAGCAAGGCGCAGCTCAGGAGTTCAAGACAGCGGCGGAACTGGACCCGCGTTTAAAGCCGCCTGCACCGTAATATTTAGCGTTCGCTTCAGGGCTAACTGGGCTCTTTCCGCAGCGCGACGAGTTCCGAACCAACCGGTACGCCACGGGTCACTTTCACATGGATGACGGCCTCGAAGGGTTTCAATTCGCCGGAATTGGAAACGGCCAACCGCAGCAGCAGTTGCTCGAGATAATCAGGCTGGCAAACGTACTCGACTGCCGCTTGCGTTCCGATGGTTGTCGTGCCCGCAAGAATCAGTTCGGAGCGAGAAGGATTGAGCCCCTTCACCAGCGCAATCACAGAATAGTCGTCCGCTAGCGTCTCATCGGAAGGCGTAGCCAGATAAGATTTCGGCTCGCCCGCTTCCGGATGAACATTGACGATTTCGACGTTGCCGGCCCGCGGACCCGAAGGAATCTGCCGAAATACAAATTCTTTGGTGCTGGGAATTTCCAGAAGCGTGAGATTTTCGGAAGGCGATCCGATAAAAATCAAATCGTTGTTTTTGGCGTCATCGAGCGAGAAAAGACTTCCCCGCTTGACGCGGATTTGCTGTTTGAGCTTTCCAAAGACATTGTCCAAGGCATGTACGGCCAGCACTTCTCCCACTCCGGTGTAATGATCGAGAATGTGCGCTTGGCCGTCGCGGGCAGATTTGTAGTAGCGCATCCCGCTGTCGGGCCGGCCTACGAAAGCAGCGTTGCTGAAGATGACCCATGGCTCCTGTGGGCCGGTGAGGAACCCTTTCCAGAAAACACGCAGGACTGTAGAGACATCCGAGCTTTCGGTACTCAACCGGGCTTCTGCAGTTCTGCGGTTCAGGAAGCGGTCCGTGGTGACGGCGACGAACGCGGAGAGCACGGCGCACAGCGAGATGACAGCAGCGATCCATTTACGGGGAGTTTGCGGAGCCTCCGTTGATAATTCGTGCGGCGCGCCATGGTTTCGCCCCGGCCCTGCCGCACGCTCGTGAAAGGCTAGAGCGTAGGTTCCACGCGGGAAATCGACGAGAATCTGGTCGTCTACTCCTTCGGAGGCATAATATTCAGCCAGCTTGCTGCGAAGGCGGCCTGCTTGCACGCGGACGGTAGAGTCCACATGCGGGTCGAAATCGCTGGGCCGGCCAAAGACCTCTGTCGCAATTTGATATTCCTTGGGGGATGCTCCAGGATGCTCCAAAGCATGATCAGTGAGGTAGCGCAGCAGTTTGCAAAGAGATTCGGAACCATGCAAAGCATGACTGTTGAGAATCTTGTCGATCTGCCCCCGGTAATGAATCCTGTCCACTGCCACGGCAACCCCTGGCCCCACATTGTAACACTACATCGGTAACATCATTCCTAATCCATTGGAAAGCTGCCACTTGCCTCAGGTAACCGTATCAGACCCTAAGAGACTATACCCGCTACCGAAAAAACTGATACAAGCCATCACAATTGTTCGTCGGTTCGCGTCAAGGTGCCCGTGTAACGTGTCTCCGTCAGCAGGCGGATGCCAACGGTAAGTAGAATCCGACGAGTCATGTATGCTGCGTCGAGGAGTTTGGGGGCCATTCACTGAGAACCCTTCGGTTCGACAGGTTGCCGTTTAATTGATTTCTATTCGGGCGGCGCTCGGGGTGTGTCAACTCACGACCCCAGGCGCAGTTTTCGCTCTTATCTTGGGCGTCGGAGCCGGTCCATAAGGTGAATGAGTCGCTCTGAGGCGAGGAATTGCATTCAATCTTAAATAAGTCAGGAGAATGCAGAGTGTTCAGGAGGGGTGTAATGAAAAGGCAAGTCAGTTTGGGGTGCATCCTAGTTTGCTGTTTGGCTTTCTTGCTGTGCACGAGCACCGCCTCGGGTCAGGCCGTGTATGGCAGCATCGTTGGCACGGTGACCGATCCGCAAGGAAATGCGGTCGCCGGCGCCAAGATCACAGTGACAAACATAGCCAAGGGTACAAGCGAAGGGACGACAACAAATGATAGTGGCTACTACACGGTGATCCATTTAATCCCCGATACTTACAAAGTTCACATTGAAGCGCCTGGTTTCAAGGCTTTCGATGTGGCGAGCGTTCTGGTTCAGATTGATGCCGCGGCCCGTGTCGACGCACAGTTACAGGTCGGGGCTGTAGCGCAAACGGTGGAAGTTACTGGGGAAGTTCCTCAGTTGAAGACAGAAAAGTCTGATGTTTCAACGACCTTTACTTCCAATACCGTGGAAGCCCTGCCCATTTACAACAGAAACTTTACAACGTTTCAACTCTTGTCGCCTGGCAACCAACGTTTGAACGGCTGGAATCACGCGGCCAGTGAGAACCCCCAAGGGTCCCAACAGATCCTTACCCAAGGACAACATTTCGCAGGTACCGCCTTTGAGTTGGACGGAACGGACAATCAGGATCCCATTCTCGGGATTATCGTAATCAACCCTAACATTGACGCGATTGAGGAAGTAAAGATCACGGCCCAAGATTATGATGCAGAGTTTGGGAAAGCCATCGGGGCTGTAGTAACTTCGCAGACGAAGTCTGGCACCAACGAATTGCACGGCTCCTTGTTTGACTTTGAGCGTTCAAATTCGAATTTCGCACGAAATCCTTTCACGGAGCCCGTGACTGTTCCGAAAGGCAACTGGAACCAATTCGGCGGTTCAGCTGGTGGCCCGATCATCAAAAACAAGTTGTTCATTTTCGGAGACTACCAGGGCCTGCGCAGTCACGTTGGCGCTTCGGCCTCAGACAGGGTTCCAACGACATCAGAGCGCGGCGGCAACCTTAGCGATTTAGGAGTCAACATCTACGACCCGTATCAAACCAGCGATGCTGCGCATTGCAATCTCGTGCTTACTAACGGCCAGCCTACTCCTTTGCCGGCATCACAGCGTACCCAGTTCCCTGGCAACATCATTCCCGCCTGTCGACTATCGGCACAGGCTCAAGCGCTGTTAGCATTGATTCCCGGCTCCACCACGACACCTTCGAACCCTTTGCTAGATAACTTTTTTGGGTCGGGGAGCAACGTCCTGAATTCTGACGGCTTTGATATTCGTTCCGACTACGCCGCAACTAGCAAAATGCACATTTTTGGCCGTTACAGCTATCAGAAATTCCTGCGCGCAGGGCCGGGGCTCTTTGGAACCGACATTGGTGGAGCGGCGCTCCCTGCTGACCCATCTGTAGGCAGTTTCGCAGGCAATTCCAACGTTCATAACCACAGCCTTGCCACGGGTTTTGATTACACCCTTGGCTCAACATTGTTGACTGACTTTAGGTTTGGCTATTTCCGTTATGACGTGCAGACGGCACCGGGCGGTGTTGGCACCACACCAGCAACAGCGGCGGGCATTCCCGGTCTGAACCTGTCCGATAAGTTTTACACATCAGGGATGCCCGCTTTTGAGATCAGTTCACCAGGTACGTCAAACTTCGCCTTTGGCTACTCCCTCGGTGTCAATCAATGCAACTGCCCTTTGACCGAAAAGGAACATCAATATCAGTTTGTGAACAATTGGACCAAGATTAGAGGGAATCATTCCATCAAGTTCGGCGCAGACGTTCGTTATGCTTACAACCTGCGTGTTCCGAGCGACTCTCACCGTGCCGGCCAGCTTGACTTCAATAACGACATCACACAGGGTCCGGGCGGAGTCGGCGGCTCGGGATTGGCTGGCTTTTTGCTAGGATATGTGAGCCACTTCAGTAGATACGTCAGTAATTCGACGAACGCTTACGAAACACAGCCCCGTTTGTTCTTTTATGGACAAGACACTTGGCGGTTCAATAGCAAGTTGACCTTCAACGCCGGACTTCGTTGGGAGATTTACAGGCCCGAATCTGCTGCTCGGGCTGGTGGAGGCGGCTGGGTTGACCTGGCAACTGGCGAAATGCGAGTCGCTGGCGAAAATGGCGTGGATTTGCGAGGCAATACGTCCACGGATTACAAACACTTCGCTCCCCGCCTTGGAATCGCCTATCAGGCCGATTCGAAGACGGTAGTGCGCCTCGGATATGGCCGTAGTTACGACATTGGCGTGTTTGGTTCTATCTTTGGGCATGCCATCACGCAAAATCTTCCTGTGCTAGGTAGCCAAGATTACAGCGGAGGCGGCGCCGGCGCACAAGACTTCAATACGGCGTTTCTTCTGAGCAATGGCCCGGTCGCTTTTGACCCCAACACAAAACTTACCGTTGGCAATTGCAATGCAATCACAGATCCGACCGGCACAAAAACAGAATGTTTGGGGCCAAACGGTCGACCGATGCTACCTAACGGCGTGTTCTCGCGCGCGCGGCCTTTCAATAACCGCTTGCCCACCGTTGATGCGTGGAATGTTTCCGCCCAGCGGCAAGTCACACCTACGATTACCGCGACTGTGGCTTACGTTGCTAACAAGGGAACCCATACGCTCATCGGAGACAATCCTGCATATGGCATAAATAACCGAACGGATGTCCACTATTTTCCGGGCTGTGTCCTATTGGCAGGCTCAGCGACCACTCCGGATCCCGCCACTTGTCCGGGAGGGGCGCTGCCGCAGCAGCTGCGGACGCCATTTTATTCAAATTACGGATGGCTCCAGGGGATCGACTATTTTGGAAACGACGCTGATAACCACTACGAATCCTTGCAAACGACCGTGGAAAAGCGCTTTTCCAATGGCCTGTCCTTCCAGGGCAGCTACACTTTCCAACATGCTGTTTATTATGCTAATGACGGCTATTTTAATATTGACAAGAAGATACAATACGGTCCCAACAGCAACTACCGCGACCACGTGTTTATTCTGACGCAGGTCTACCAGTTGCCCTTCGGCAAGGGTAAGAAATGGCGTACCGATGCCGGTCGCGTTGAGGATCTCCTCATTGGAGGATGGTCGTTCAACAGCGCCACAAACTTTTCTGGTGGCCTGCCCTTCACGCCGAGCCTCGCCAACTGCGGCCCGGAGATCGATAATGGTCCGTGCATGGCGAGCGTCTCGGGCTCAGTCAAAGATGGTCCTCGTTCGGGCGACCCCCGAGCAGCAGGATACTGGTTCCAGACCACTGGCGGTGTTGGATTGGCTGCCAACGTTTGTGGAGGGGCTGCGCCTGCAACGGCGGGTCCGTGGGTACAGCCCGGCTGCGACGGTTTCGGAAACGTCGGGTTCAATAGCTTCCGTGGGCCGAAGTTCTTCAATACAGATGCAGCGCTCTTTAAAGACTTTAGCCTCACGGAAAAAGCCAAAATGCAGTTCCAATTTCAGGCGTTCAACATTTTCAATCATGCAAATTTAGACCTGCCGAACGGCTGCGTTGACTGCGGCAACGGCGGCAGCATCACCAACATTGCATTCGGTTCGCAGATGCGCAGACTTCAGTTTGGTCTGAAACTGGCTTTCTAGCAGGGAGTAAGGACACCCACCACCCCGACGGGGGGCCCTCATGGGCTCCCCGTTTTTTTTGGCGGGAACCGTCCGATAAACTGGTCGTGGAATCAACGGATCAACGTTATGCAAGCGTCGAGGATACTCCTCCTTCTATCAACCACATTGGTTGCGCCTATCGGTCGATCCTGGACTGCGGCGCCAGTGACGCGCCCGTGGCAGCAGCAAATCGAAGCGCCACAGGCGAAGCAGGCCGATTCGTCGGCCACGGCGTTTAAGGAAGCAAGACGTCTAGCGCAACAGGGGAAGTTCGACGAGGCCCTGGCGCAGCTCGACGCAGTGGCCGCTAAGCAACCGGATGCCAAGGGTCTCTCTCATGAATTGGGAATCGTCTACTACAAAAAAGGCGATTATGTGAAGGCCATCACGAATCTAAAGAAGGCGCTCGCCGAAGATTCGAACGACAACGAAGCCTTGCAACTATTAGGAATTTCGAATTACCTCGCAGGACGCCCGGCGGATGCCATCGCGCCGCTCGAAAAAGTGCAAACCTGGTTTCCCAGCGCGAACGTCGACGCCGCGTACATTCTTGGCGTTTGCTACATGCAGACGAAGGACTACGACAACTCGCGCAAAGCTTTCGCGAAGATGTTCGCCGTGCCGCCCGATTCAGCCGCCAGCTACCTTTTCACCGCGCGCATGATGTTGCGCTTTGACTTCGATGTGGTCGCCGAGGAATACGCCAAGAAAGCTGTGGAGCTCGATCCGAAACTTCCGCTGGCCCACTCGTTGCTCGGCGAGATTTATCTCTACAAATCGCGCATTCCCGAAGCCACCGAACAATTTCAGAAGGAGCTGGACTTAAATCCTGGCGACGCCGCCATCTACTACAAGCTGGCCGACGCCTACACTCGCGCGCAGAAATACGAAGATGCGGAAAAGCTCTTGCAGCGCTCGATCTGGCTCGACGCCACCTCGACTGGCCCATACATCCTGATGGGGAAAGTCCTTGAAAAAAAGGGAGAGCCGGCGCTGGCGGCTCGCGCGTTGCAACGCGCGGTGGCGATGGACCCGAACAATCCTATTCCTCACCATTTGCTAGGTCTGGCCTACCGGGAATTGGGCAGAGCTGAGGATGCGCAGCGCGAATTGAAGCTATCGGAGCAGTTGCAGAACCGCGGGGACGCCAAACCTTAAATGGAAGATCTGAACCGTAACGTACAGGGAGATGACCCGTGACGAAGCTCAGAAAGCTCTCTTATCTCGCCATCATCCTCAGCCTTTGCCTTTCTGCGATCCCGGCGACCTCGCAATACGCAACCTCTCCCGCGCTTCATGCCGCTCCATCTCGACTACAGCAGGAGCAAGCTACTCAGACCGCGCAAGATCCGTGGTGGAAGCACGCAGTAATCTACGAGATTTATCCGCGCAGCTTTCAGGATACGAACGGCGACGGTGTCGGCGA
>JAWOLO010000217.1:0-29606 GCA_033853375.1 Terriglobia bacterium | reverse complement strand
CAAGGAGGCGGGGGCGGAGTGCGCTGGTATGAGTTCCGGCTGAACAAGAAGCGCGATCCGGTGCTGTACCAGGAGGGCACTTACGCGCCGGGCGGCTTTTATCGTTGGATGCCCAGTATCGCGATGGACAAAAAAGGCGACATCGGAATCGGATACTCCTTTGGCGGGTCACCGAATTTTCCGGGGCAACGCTTTGCCGCGCGAGCTGCTGGCGATCCAAAGGGCCGGTTGACGCTGCACGAAGCGGTGCTCGCGGAAGGCGAAGCGTCACAGAAAAACACACTGCGCTGGGAAGATTACACCACGACAGCGATGGATCCGAGCGACGACTGCACCTTCTGGTATGTCGGTGACTATATGAAAGAAGGCGACACCACATATCGAACGAAAATCGGCTCATTCCGTTTGCCGAATTGCAGAGGCGAACGCTAATGCAGCGGGCTGGGGCGGCGCGTGCGTATACGTGGGAGCAGAACTGAAGCCTGGAAGAATCCTCATTGTCGGTGGGACTTTATCTAGCAGTTTAAGGAGGCTCTTGTGAGGAAACTGTTTTTTATCGTATCGGTGGCAAGCCTGTTTCTGCAGGGGCTTGCTCTGGCACAAAGTCCCAATGCCGCGCAAGCCTCGGAAGACAGAATCCTCAAGGTCCGGCCATTGCCGCTGAACAGTGTGCGGCTTACCGGTGGCCCACTGAAACATGCGCAAGAGCTCGACGCCGAATACTTGCTGCAACTCGAGCCCGATCGGATGCTGTCTTACCTCCGCCAGCGCGCGGGACTTGAGCCCAAAGCCAAACCGTATGGAGGTTGGGACGGCGCTGGAAGACAACTCACCGGCCACATTGCCGGCCATTATCTTTCAGCCGTAAGTCTCATGTGGGCGGCGACAGGCGATGCCCGTTTCAAAGAACGTGCTGATTACATTGTGAGTGAACTGAAAACCATCCAGGATGCGCAGGGGGATGGCTACCTGGGGGCCCTTATGGATAACCAGGGCGTTGATGGAAAGATCCGATTTCAGGAGTTGTGCAAAGGCATCATTCGCTCGGGCGGTTTCGATTTGAATGGACTGTGGTCGCCGTGGTACGTGGAGCACAAGATTTTTGCCGGACTGCGGGACGCCTACCGTTACACCGGGAATCGCACGGCCTTGGATGTGGAGATCAAGTTCGCCGGTTGGGCGGAGAGCATCGTCTCCAAGCTCGATGACGAGCAAACGCAAAGAATGCTGGCAACCGAGTTTGGCGGAATGAACGAAGTTGCCGCTGATCTTTATGCTGATACAGGTGATCCGCGCTGGCTGGCCCTCTCCGGAAAGTTTGAGCATCGCGCGATGATCGATCCGCTTTCAGAAGGCCAGGACGTTCTCGCCGGAAAACACGCCAACACTCAAGTACCGAAAATGATCGGCTCCTTGGCAAGGTACATCTACACGGGAGACCAGACCGACCACAAAGCGGCCACGTATTTTTGGGACCAGGTGGCGTTCCATCACAGCTTCGCCACGGGAGGACACGGGAAGAATGAGTACTTCAGTGCGCCCGACAAGTTGAATGACTACATTGATGGACGCACCGCGGAAACCTGCGACGTCTACAACATGATTAAGATGTCGCGCACGCTCTTCTCCGTCGACCCGGACATCCGCTATGCCGACTTCCACGAGCGGGCGCTGTTCAATCACATACTTGCCTCTCAAGATCCAGATGATGGACGCGTGTGCTACATGGTGCCGGTTGGCCGAGGCGTGCAGCACGAATATCAGGATAAGTTCGAAGATTTTACCTGCTGCGTGGGAACCGGCATGGAGAGCCATGCGCTTCATGGATATGGAATCTACTATGAGTCTCCGCATAAGCTGTGGGTGAGCTTGTATGCGCCCACGCGCGCGAATTGGGAAGCCGAGGGCGTGGAAGTCGAAATGAACACGGATTTTCCGATTGGCGAAACGGCTTCTTTAAGAATTACGCCCAAATCTCCAAAGCAATTCACCGTAGCGCTGCGACGCCCGTACTGGGCCGGTGAAGGTTTTAGCGTCAAAGTGAACGGCATACCAGTCAAGAACCTACCTAAACCCGATTCTTACGTGGAGATCACGCGGAGGTGGAAGAAAGGCGATACGGTGGACTTAAGTTTACCGAAAACGCTTCGCAAAGAGCCGCTGCCGGACAACCCTAATCGATTCGCCTTTATGTGGGGACCGCTCGTGCTGGCCGGTGATCTTGGCCCGGAGCTGCCTCGACGTGCGCGGCGAGAGGCCAACGGCGCCAACTCCGCGCCGGTGCTTGTAGCCGCCGCGCAACCGGTTGAGAATCTCCTGAAACCCGTAGCGGGAAAACCCGGAACATTTGTGACCTCCAGAGTCGGCCTGACCACGGACGTGACTTTGCTCCCGTTTTACCTGTTGCCTCGGCGAAGGTACGAGATCTATTGGGACATGTACAGTCCGGAAGAGTGGAAGAAGAAATCCGAAGCGATCGCCGCCGAGCTGGAAAAACAAAAGAAGCTGGAGGCGGCAACGGTGTCGTTTGCGCAGCCCGGGCAAATGCAGACGGAGCGAGACTTCAACGAACAGGGAGAAGAGACTTCGCCGGTTCAGTTAGAGCAGCATTATGGGCGCAGGGGAACGAAATGGTTTTCCTTCGATTTGCCGGTCGAAGCAGGGCATCCCCTGAGCCTGGTGGTGACCTTCAGCAACGATGCGCGCCGGAACGGCTCGTTCGATGTTTTGGTGGACGGCACGAAAGTGGGGGAGCAGTCAACGGACAGACGCAGTCCCGAGCAGGAGGTGCGCTTTTTTGACGTTGAGTACGCGATTCCTTCCGACTTGGTCGAAGGCAAGCAGAAAATAACCGTTCGATTCGAAGCTTCCCCTGGCAGCGATATTCCCGGCGTGTTTGGCATCCGTATCATCCGCGCTGACGCCCTGCGCTAGCAGATCGACGAAGAAACGGCCCTTTTCCTCACTGTTGAGAGCCATGACTTTCTCAGATTCATCAAGCAGCGGTTGCCGCTTTCGGTTGTTATGAAATGAATATAGTCGAGAAGAATTTCTTACAATGTAAACGCATTAGTTTGCGGAGCACAAAGATATTCCGTAAATAGGACTTGACAGAAGTGATAGACGCGGCTTATTTTAGCTCGCGCTCGGCGAAAAGACATTTCGCCCTCCGTCCAGTGTCCTTTCGTTGAGAAAGGTGTTCTCCAATATTTTCATATAGCAAGACAAAGGCCCTTATGAGCGTTGCTGTCCCCGGCGAAACGATTCGAGTATTCCTGCTCATAGAAAATCGTCTGTTGCGTGAAACCTTGGTTCGCCTTTTTCGCAAGCGCCCCGACCTCATGGTTGTTGGACAAAGCGGGCAAGCGGATTTAGGCGCTCAAGAAATCCTCGATTCGAACTGCGATGTGCTGGTTATTGCTTCGTTCCAGACGAATTGGCTGCCGGTGAACTTCACTCTCGAAGGTATGGGACAACTAGGTTTCAAAGTTGTCCTGATCGGGCTGGACCCCGATGAAAGTGAGTTCATGGAAGCGATTCGCGCCGGGGTGACAGGCTTTTTGTTGAAAGATGCCTCGGCTTCGGACGTCGTTAGCGCGGTGCGTGCTGTCTTTCGGGACGAGGCGATTTGCCCTTCGCAACTTTGTGGCAGCCTATTCCGCTTCGTCGCTCAAATGGCAAAGGAGCCTGCTTCTCAAGGCCAGCCTTCGAAACTCGAACTTACGTTGCGTCAGCAGCAATTGGTCGCTCTGGTTGCCAAGGGCCTGACCAACAAGGAAATCGCTTCGCGCCTCAATCTGTCTGAGTTTACGGTAAGAAATCACATTCATCGGATTTTGAAGCAGGTAGACGCCGAGAGCCGGAGCGAAGCGGTCGACGTAATCCGAGCCAGCGGTTTTGTCCTAAACGCGTAAGCTGTTTTGCGTTCTCATTCCTAAGTTACAATTCGAATGTTTGTTGTTCCCCGCAACGAATTGTGTGCGCATTGTTCCGGCATTTGAATCAAAACCTGATGCAGCTTCCAGCCGTTACGCATGGTGGCAAGCACTGGCACAAGTCGAGTCTTACTGGGGAAGCAAACGGTAAAAACTTGCGTATCCAGAGGCTCTTCGTAAGATTGGCTAAAGGATTTCTGCAGTAACCCCACCCCCCAAATTGTGCAGGAGGCGTCGTGGCAACTTCTAAGACTTATTACCGCGTTTGCGCTTCACCAGGCGGAATCCTAGAATCGTTTCGTCATGAATTTTGGCCGTCGCAAGTTTGTCCAACTTGGCGTAGGAGCCGCGCTATCACTGCGTGCTAATCGCATATTAGCGCAGGGTGTTTCGACCCATACCGCTAAGCCCTTGCCAAGGCCCGCACCCTCGGGGCGTCCGTTCAACGCCCATTTCATCGACGTTGCTGCTGCTGCTGGGCTGCATGCGCCCGTAATCTATGGCGACGTCGACTTCAAAAAGTACATCGTAGAATCCACGGGATGCGGCTGCGCCTTCATTGACTACGACAATGATGGCTGGATGGACCTGTTCGTCCTGAGCGGCACGCGCCTCGGAGGCGCTCCTGAGGGCACGACAAATCGACTCTACAAAAACAACCGCGACGGAACGTTTACAGACGTTACAGATAAGGCGGGCTTGCGGGCGTTCGGATGGGCCTGCGGGGTTTGCATCGGCGACTACAACAACGACGGCTTTGAGGACATCTTTTGCACCAATTTCGGGCAAAACACGCTTTATCGTAATAACGGGGACGGAACTTTCACCGATGCGACCAAGGCCGCTGGCCTTTGGAGCGATCAACAACGTTTTGGAGCCGGCTGCACTTTCGTGGACTACAACCGTGATGGACACCTTGACCTCTTCGTTTCCAACTACGTGCGTTTCTCGTTTGAAAATGCTGCCGCTCCCGGCGAAAACCCGAATTGCCGATGGAAAGGGATTCCCGTGGAATGCGGCCCTCGCGGGTTGGGGACCGGCAAGCATTCTCTCTATCGAAACAACGGCGACGGAACTTTCACAGACGTAACGCAACAGGCCGGCATTTCGAAGGCCACACCCACTTATGGCATGACCGTTGTGGCGGCGGACTTTGATGAAGACGGATGGCAGGATATTTACGTCGCTTGTGACTCCACTCCCAGTCTTCTTTTTATGAACAATCATGATGGAACTTTCCGCGAAGAAGGAGTCATACGCGGGGTGGCCCTGAGCGACGACGGCATGGAGCAGGCGGGTATGGGAGTCGGCGTCGGCGATTACGACCTAGACGGGCATCTCGACATCTTCAAAACGCATTTTGCGGACGACGCCAACATCCTTTATCACAACGACGGGAAGGGGAACTTTGAAGATGCCACTGGATCCTCGCGTCTCGGCGTGGAAACACGCTACGTGTGCTGGGGAGCCGGGATCATCGACCTCGATAATGATGGTCTTCCCGACCTCTTCATGGTTACCGGCCATGTTTACCCCCAAGTGGAAAGAACACTTCCACAATATCCAAACAAAACGCCCCGCGCCGTTTTCAGGAACCTGCGTAAAGGCGTGTTCGAAGAGCTTATTCAGGAAGCTGGATCTGGCGTAGCGGCGCCACACTGCAGTCGAGGATGCGCGTTCGGAGATTTTGACAACGATGGCGATATCGACATTCTGATTATCAATCTCAACGAGCCTCCCTCGCTATTGCGCAATGACCTGAGCGGAACATCCAACTGGATCAAAGTGAAGTTGGAAGGCGTAAAGTCCAACCGAAGTGCCATTGGGGCCAGAGTGCTCGTCCACTATGGAGGCAAAACCCAGGCGCAAGCAGTCTTGAGCCAATCCAGTTTTTTCTCCTGCAGTGATCCTCGATTGCACTTCGGTTTGGGGAACTCCACTTCGGTCGATATCGACGTGTTTTGGCCGAAAGGACTCCATGAAACCTTCAGGCAAATCAAGGCGAACCAGCTCATCACCATCAAGGAAGGAGTTGGATTAGTGCCGAACCGCGGCTGGTCCAAGACACAAGCAGCAGCCAATTGATTAAGGTAAATACCTTAGTTGATGGCCACTCTTCGCTTTGGGCCTTAGAATAACGATTTCCCTCTTGACTCCTCCGCCGCATGGGTCTAAAAGGTAGGCCCAAGTGGGGTGCCTGTGGGGCTTCTTGCAAGAATTACCTTTTTCGATTCTCCCCGTAACCAAGGGTGCCGGCGACTGGTGCGTCCGCGCGGCAAATGTTACGGAGTTTAGACAAGGGGAGGCAAGGTATGCCAAATCTGAGAAAGCTGGTGTTCACGTCTTTGGTGGTGACCGTCATTCTCGCGTTCATGGCCACGGCAGGATGGGGCCAGAACGTGTACGGGACGATTGCGGGAACTGTGACGGATAGCAGCGGCGCTGCCATTGCCGACGCGAACGTCACACTGACGAACATGGATACTTCGGAAAGTCACAGCATGAAATCGGATGCGTCCGGCAATTACACGTTCGTGAACATCCTGCCGGGCCGCTACAAGGTGGAAGCAGAAAAAAGCGGGTTCAAGAAATTTGTGCGCCAGCCGATCCTCGTTCAGATTGAAAGCGGCTTGAAGGTGGATATCACGCTGCAAGTGGGGGCGCAGACCGAAACCGTCGAAGTGAGCGCGGAAGTGCCGTTGCTGCAGCCGGAGACCAACTCGCTCGGCCAAGTGGTGGAACAACGAACGGTCACGGATTTGCCGTTGAATGGTCGCAACCCGCTGGCGCTTGTCGGGTTGGTGCCCGGCGTGGTGCCCCAAGGCCAGCCATCTGCAGGCAATTCCTCAATGGGAAATCCCGTGGGAGCCAATCCTTTTGCTCTGGGAGATTTCCAGATTGGAGGAGGCATGGCCGGACAGAGCCAGATTCTTTTGGATGGCGTACCTACCAACGGAGCGTACTTGAACGTCGTGACGGTCATTCCAAGTCAGGATGTCATCGAAGAATTCAAAGTCCAGACCAACAATCTCGGCCCCGAGTACGGCCGCTTTGCCGGCGGCGTCATCAATCTCTCAACAAAGTCCGGCACAAACACTTTCCATGGTTCGGCGTTTGAATTCCTGCGCAACAAAGTGCTGAACGCCAACGACTTCTTCGCCAACAGCAGCGGCATTGCGCGTCCTCCGTTCACGCAGAACCAGTTTGGCGCGAACGTGGGCGGTCCCGTTTTTAAGGACAAGTTGTTTTTCTTCTCGAGTTATGACGGCTTCCGGCTGCGCAAAGGAAACATCTTTCAGACGTGGGTTCCCACCGCTGCAGAGCGCAGTGGAGATTTCTCACAAATTGGGTCAAGCAACCTGAGCTCCGCGCTTACCATTTACGATCCGCAAACCAGCACAAACTGCACTTCGAGCAACGCGACTTGCAGGACGGCCTTCGCTGGAAACATTATTCCCACGAACCGAATCGACCCCACCGCTCAGGCGCTCTTGTCCTACTTCCCGATGCCTAACCAGACAAACAACCCGAATGGCAATTTTGCGACGGCATTCAGCAGCGGCGGCGACGTGGACCAGTACAACGAGCGCATTGACTATAACCTGAGCGAGAAGCAGAGAATTTTCGGACGTTACACGCATAACCACATCCTTTCGCTTCCGGACGCTCCCTTTAGCCAAATCTGTACCGACCGCTGCACGGAGGACACCAAGGCTCACCAGATTTCCTTGGGTGACACCTATTCGTTCTCACCGACGACGATCCTGGACGTGCATATTGGCTACACGCGGTATGTCTACCTACGCACCCCGCTAAGCCAGGGTATCGACCTGTCAAAATTTGGTCCAAATTGGGCAGCACTCGCCCCTGAGATGACTTACACGCACATCCCGCAGGTGTGCGTCTCGAATAACTCAGGAGACAATCATTGGGGCGGTGGCTGGTGCGCTCAGGGAACGGGCAGCGGTATTGGCGCCTGGGACGATACGCTTAGCATCAATCCCATGGTGTCTCACATCATGGGTAAGCATAATTTAAAAGCCGGGTTTGAGTTTCGTATGCTCCGGAACAACTACTACCAGAGCAACAATCCCGCCGGCCTCTTACAATTCAACGCTAAGATGACTGCTGCTAACCCTAATGATCCTAATAACCCCAGCGCTGGGGTCAGCGGTTCAACCGGGAACGGTTTTGCGTCTTTCCTGCTCGGGTATGGCGATAGCGGAAGTTTCGTTGAGCCAGCCAGAACAGCCGACCAGAACCTTTACAAAGCCTTCTACGTGGGCGACACCTATCAGCTGACCCGGAAGATCACTTTGAATTTGGGACTTCGCGTTGACCTGCAGGGCGACTGGACGGAACGGTTCAATCGCATCGTCGCTTTCAACCCCACCGAGGCCAGCCCGCTCCTGACGATTGACCCTGCTTTGGCGAGCACAGTCAACCCCGCAACGGGGCAAACGTTTGCCAATCTGAAGGGTGGCTATGACCTGGTAGCCTCGAGCCGGCACTCCAGCCGCATGGCGTTTCCTGACTGGAACCATGCAGAACCACGTCTTGGAATTTCGTACCAGTTCGACAAAAATACGGTGATCCGGACTGGGTATGGAATCTTTTATTTGCCGGTAGACGTGCGGTGGAATGATGCTCCGCATAACCTGTTCATCAACTCCTTCTCGACACCTTGGCAAACTGCGCAGCCGAATGGAGTCACACCTCTGAATACGTTGTTCAATCCTGAACCGCTTGGAATCATTCCACCTTTTGGGAGGAATCAAGCGTTGATCGATGTGCAGGGGAACGGCAACGAAGCGGCCCTGCCGAATAATCCTGCACCCTACGTGCAGCAGTGGAACTTCGACATCCAGCGCCAGCTCCCCGGCAACACGCTGTTTGACATCGCTTACGCCGGCTCCAAGGGCACCCATTTGCCTATGCATGATCAGAACCTCAACCAGATGCCGGATAAGTTTCTACCCTCGGGCGCCCCCAGCGCTGCAAATACTGCAATCATCAATAACCTGACGCAAATTGTTCCCAATCCGTTCGCTGGGAACTGCACAGGGTGCACGGGGCCGTTGCAATCGGGCAGCATGGGCACGGTTGCGACCGTAAAGCAAGGTCAGTTGCTCTTGCCATTCCCGCAATTCGACGGTGTAGCGATGGCCGAGCCTGACAACCGCGATTCTATCTATCACTCGATGCAGCTGAAGGTACAAAAGCGTTTCTCCGCGGGCGCGCAGGTGCTCGCTACCTACACTGTCTCCAAGCTCATTGACAACACCAACTCGGAAATCAATTGGCTGGAGGCGTCTCCGGTGAGCTGGAACGATGCCAACGCCAACAATCTGCGGAGTGAGCGCAGCTTGGACGCATTCGACGTTCCGCAACGCTTGGTTCTCGGCTCCGTTCTCGACTTGCCATTCGGCCGAGGAAAGAAGTTTGGCAGCAATCTGAACGGCGTTGCAAACAAGTTGGTCAGCGGATGGGGAGTGGACACCATCATCACCTTCCAAAGCGGCTTCCCGATCATCATCGGGGGGTGCCCCGGTCCTCTCAGCAACTCCGGCATTCCCAACACGGGCTGCGCCCGGCCGAACAGAACCGCGCCGTCGCATCAAACTTCCGGTTCTGTGAACCAACGGCTTGCTGATTGGTTTGACACGACTGTATTCACGAAACCAACCGACTTCAGCTATGGCAACGATTCTCGCACCGAACCGAACATACGAACTGATGGAGTCAGGAACTTTGATTTTGCCTTCTTCAAGAACACGAAGTTCGGACCGGACGAAAGGCTTGGCGCCGAGTTCCGCGCCGAGTTCTTCAACGGCTTCAACCATCCGCAGTTTAATCCGCCTGACAGCGGCTTTGGCGATTCTAACTTTGGGCGTGTAAGCAGCCAATACAACCTCCCACGCCTCATCCAGTTCGGATTGAGGTTTACTTTCTAGACCATCCAACTTCGGCGCCGGACGGGTTTATCCGTCCGGCGCCGTTTTTCTTTGCGCCCCGTCTTCTCACAGCCGATCACTTCCTAGCGCCCTGAGATTCGCCGGACTGATGTTCGGCGTTCCCGGGTTCTTTTCCGCGTGTTCTTCCGTTCGAATTTTGCTGACCTTGCCCCTCGTTTCGCGTGAAAATGTTCCAGTGAAAAAAGCTGCCCTTTTTATTCTTATCCTCTGCTTGATGACTCCGTCGCTTGCGACCTGCCAGACGTCCGAAGACCAGCTCGAACGCTCTTTTCGCACCGGCCAGCAGGCCATGAAAGAGGGGGAGTTCGTCCGCGCCGTGGAAGAATTCAAGAAAGTGTTGGCGCTAGATCCAAGCCTGGTCGAGGCAGAAGTCAACCTGGGCCTCGCATACCAGAGCCTGTTCGAATACGACCAGGCGGTCCCCCATCTGACAAAAGCCCTGCGTGAAAGACCAAACCTGCTCGGGCCCACTGTGATTGTTGGAATGGATTACCTCAAGCTAGGCTCACCTGAGAAAGCCATTCCGTACCTGCAGCAAGCGCTGAAGCTTGATCCTTCGAATCGCGACGCCTCGCAAGCTTTGGCTTCGTCTTACCTTGGGAAGGAGGACTTCCGAAGCGCGGCAGAGGAGTTCCGCCAGATGGTCGTGATGGAGTCCGATAAGTCCGAGGGGTGGTTCAAACTCGGGCACGAGTATCTGGACTTGTCGGCGCGGCTGGCATTTCGCGGGGCGCGTCTGTATCCCAAGTCAGCTTGGGGCCACCGTTTTCTTGGGGATCTGTTGTTTCAGCGGAACCGTTGGGAAGACGCAGTCAAAGAATACGAAAAAGCGCTCAACGCCGATCCTAAACAGTCCGGTTTGCATACATCCGTAGGCCAAGCTTATCTGCGCGCGGGGAAATTGGAAGAAGCCGAAAAGGAATTTCGCCTCGAGCTTCAGCTTAATTCACAAAATGAACTGGCGTGGCTCGGCTTGGCGGACCTGCAGCTGGCCAAGGGCCAAGCTGCAGAGGCTCTTGAATCCGTCGGCAGAGTTTGGGAAATCTCTCCTGAAATTTTAGCGTTGCGACGGGAATTCCCTTCGATCGAACTCCCTGAGGACTCCGGAAAAGCTTCTGTATCGCACGTGCTTGACCAACCGGAGGGAGCGGCCAAGCATTTCTTGTTGGCTTCTCTTTATGCCGCCACGAACGAAAACGCTCTTTCGGACCGCGAATGGAAATCCTTCCAAAACGACTACTTGGCATGGCGGCAAGATCCAAAGACATCTGAGGGAGGCGATGAGAATCAGGAACCCTGTAAAATTCATCACTACTCCCGGTGCATAGATTTGCTGAAAACGGCAAAGCATCTGACCGACTCGGAGCGGCTTCTATTAGGGAAAACATACTTTGCAATGCAACAATACGAAATTGCGGCTGGCGCATTGGAGCAGGTGCAAGGCACTACAAACGAAAACGCCGAGGCCAGCTATTGGTTGGAGCGCACCTACCAGGCGCTGGGGTCTGAGGCGTATGCGAAGCTGGAGGAATCCTTTCCCGATTCCTGGCGTACTCACCAGTTGCGTGCCGAAGGCTACGCTCTTCGCCAGGACGCCGATGATGCGATCAAAGAGTATCAGGCGGCTCTCCAGTTGCGCCCGAATGAGCCAGAACTTCACGAAGCGCTTGGCGAACTCTACCTCGACAATCATTCCGACGAGGACGCGCAGACGGAGCTGCAGAAAGCATTGACGCTCGATCCGTCGCGCACGCATGCGCTTTATCTCTTGGGACGCTTATACGTGCAAAACCGGGATAACGATAAGGCCTTGCCATATCTGCAGCATGCGCTGCAATTGCAACCCAACTTGGCGGAAGCCAGCGAGTTGCTAGGGACGGCGTATGTGCGCCTGGGGCAGTTTGCCAATGCAGTTTCCAGACTCGAAAAGGCAGCGCCGTTTGACCACTACGGGAACGTCCATTATCAACTGTATTTGGCCTATCACAAGCTTGGCCGAACCGAACTCGCGCAAAGAGCGCTCGCACGTTCGCAGCAACTCCGTCGAAGTTCCCTGGAACACGACCAGGCGGTGATTATGGGGTCTCCTCAAACTGCAGCGGAGCCGCAATGAGGCAGTCCTGAGGCCTCTGACTCTTTCGGTGAATCCACTGTCTTAGGAAGGAACTTCTACGGAATACTCCTCTTCGGCGCTGGAGGAAGAGGGCAGTATCATTGCTGGAAGTGGGCGAGCAGAACGATTGAGAAAATAGACGTAGGTAAGAATCATCGTAGGCAGAAGGACCAGCGCGCCTTTCCATACGGCAGAGGGAGTATAGACGCCGCTGACCAAGCCCGCGAAAGCGATTCCGACCATAAAATACGGGAATACCCACCCGTAGCAGTGAGCGCATACTTGCTTGAGCGGTTGGCCATCGACAAGGCCAATAACTATAGAAACGAGAGCCGAATTCACAGGGAAATAAATGCTCCCTGCGAGGATCACGCTGACTAAGGGGGATTCCGTTCCGCTTCCGGCCAGGACGAGATGCGAAAATTTATACGCCAGGCTGCTGCTCAGGATAAGGGCTGCCGCGCTAAAGGCTACCTGCACAAGACGCGGGCGCTTGGCACTGACCCAAAAAGATTGAACAAGAGCGGTCGCCACGCTGATTACAACAACCTGTGAGAAAGGCAATGCTACCATCCCCAAAAGGAGGAAAACGAAATTGGGGGACATGGTACTTTCCATTCCCGGAATTCGGACCTTGAGGGCGGAGGCCAGCGCGGCGAGGCCCATGAAGATGACGAATTGCCGAAGATTTGTCGAGGACCACGATCCGGCGGCGAGGAGTAGCACTGCGGTTCCAGAAGTGATCACCAGAACGACATAGGATTTAGCCATTTTGCTCATCGTAGTAGTTCCTCTCCTAAGTGGCTGCGAGACGAACTACTGCGTATCACCAAACGGACTGCTGTTGCCCCAAACGACGGAGTTGCTGCTGCAGTCGGAGTTTCCCCACACAACGGAGTTACCCCAGACGACGGAATTGCCCCACACCACTGAATTGCCCCATACAACAGAGGTACCCCAAACCACGGAGTTGCCCCATACGACCGAGTTACCCCATACGACGGAGTTGTTCCAGATCGTGGAGGGATCAGCGACAATCGATACCGTATTGGTCAGAGAGTCGTAAGTGGCAGTGGGCGACTTGGCGGCGCCATAAGTTGGCGGAGCAGGGTCGGCATTGGATAGAGCTGCATAGGCATCCACTGAGCCCGCGCCCACGGCGAAGATGTCTTGTTCCAGGGAATAGGTGACGCCGGTGGACAGATCAGTCGCTGTCGTGTACTTGGGGAACCCTTTCCACGCGGTCTTCATCAAGCGTGCTTTTACCTGATCAGGCGTAAGAGAAGGACTCTTCTCCAGCAGGTCCGCCGCAACTCCACTGACTACAGCGGTGGCCATGCTCGAGCCGCTCAGGCGCATGTAACGCGGATAGCCGAATTGCGACCCGCAATTCGAGAGGGAATTATTGCATGGATATACAGCCAATGCGGGGTAGGAATTTGTAAGCGCATTGCCGTACGGCACTTCTGGAGAGATTATCTGGTTGCCGGGAGCGACCAAGTCTGGCTTTACAAAGTGGTCGATTCCCGTTGGGCCCTTGGAACTGTAACTGGTTACCGTTTGGGCCGCTTGCGATCCTGAACTGTGGGTGTTTGTGGCTCCCACCGTAACGACATAGGGGTCGTTTCCTGGAGCATTGATGGTGCCGTACCCGTCGGTGTCAGGCCAGCCATACTCGCCCTGATTGCCCGCAGCCACCACGACAACGATTCCTGCTTTCCACGCAGACTCCACCGCCTGGCAGAGAGGGTCCTGGGAGTACGTCTCGTAGACTGCGCGGCCCAATGAAAGGTTGAGTACGCGGATGTTGTAAATACTCTTCAGATTAATAGCCTGCTGAATGGCATTGATCACCGTGCTGTCACTACCACTGCCTGTGGAGTCCAGAGCACGAAGGTTGATGATCTTCGCTTGCGGCGCAACCCCGCCGTACACACCCGGGTACGTGTAATGAGTCGAGTCGTAGCCGTTTCCTGCGATGATTCCGGCCACATGCGTCCCGTGTCCATAGGGGTCGCTGGTACCATAGTTATCGGACACGAAACTCTGGCTATACACGATGCGGGACTGCTGAAAATATCCAGAGGAATTCAAGTCATCGACGCCACTGACGCCGCTGTCCACAACGGCCACGCCGATGCCGGTGCCGTCCCATCCGCTCGCAATGGCGAGATCCGCGTTCACCGCTGAGACAAACTGGCTGGTAGCGCCTTTGACAGGGCGATCGGGCGAAATGTAAGCCACGTCAGGGTCGTCGGCCAGAGCGTCCAGCGCATCAACCGGAACGGAATAGTGGGCAGCCTTGATGAAATCCAACTTCGTTTTTAGGACCCCACCCTTGTTTTGCACCTTCTGATGGTGAGCCGCGGTAGGCGTTTGGGTGAATTGGATGATGACGTCCACCGTGGCGCCATGCCTAGCGCCCTTGAGGGCATCGAAGTCCACGGATACTTTATGTTTGCTATCTGCAAAGGCTAGATGAGCTACGAGCAGAGCAAACAATGTTAGAAGCGCGAGGCGCCTGCCCCATGTCGTAGTCTTTAGAAGACTATCGCCGCCCTTAGTCTGATTCTTGTGTTGTGTGCCGTTCATTTGTTGACGTCTCCTGCTTCTTGCAGTGGGGCGCGAAGCGCTCTAGTCAAAAGGACACGGTTTCCGAATGGAACAGTTTTAGGGCAGGGGCTTGAACGCGTCGATGGTACAGGGGGGAGTGTCGGCTAGTACGAAGGTTTAGTCGGTTTTTGACGACACTAGGGAACCAAAATAGCGTGAGCTTGCTACCTCATTAGTTATGTACCGCCGGCAAAGAAGGCCGCAGAATCGGCACATGAGCGGCGTTTTATCTTGGAACACATCCTAGCTCAGTACTATTGGCAGGAACCTTCCTACAACACAAGCTGACAGGAAGAAGGCGACGACCTTACCTGTTGTCGTCTGCCCAGGCTGGTCAAGAATGGCAGGACTCTTCGTCGGGCACAAGCATGTCTCTCCTGGCGCGCTCGAGCCAATTGAGCGTCAGCGTGTCGACTCAGCACGGACGGACAAGCTAAATTCCCGAACAGAATCTTCAAAAAGCATCCTGGGTTGGTGGAAGAGCTTTTGGAGTTTGCCCGGACAACAGGGACGCTTTCTGGGTTGGCCAGCTACCACTTTTATATTGACTCAGTTGTTGGCCGGCGTTCCCCTGTTGCCATACGCCTTGCTCCATTGGCATACAGATAATTTGCTAAGGTTCCTCAGCTTCCTTGCGGTGGCACTGGGAGCCTCTCTTTTCAAGGTTCGCCTGCCCGGGATCCAGGCGACGATGTCTGCCAACTTCCTCTTCATACTGGTGGGGATTCTCGACCTTTCTTACCCTGAAACACTGTTGATGGGTTGTCTCGGGGGGCTGGTGCAATCGCTTTGGCAGGCTAAGCCCCGCCCGCGGCTGATTCAGATCCTGTTCAATTTTGCGAACCTCGCACTCTCCATTACCCTCGCCAACCTGGTGTTCCACAGCCACTTCGCCTACGACATCGGATTGCGGTGGCCCCTGCTTTTGGCGGCAGCCTCGACAACCTACTTTGCGATGAACACCATGTCCGTCTCGGGCATCATCGCGATGACCGAGCGGCGGAATCCCATACTCGTCTGGAAGGAATGCTACCTCTGGTCGTTTCCTTATTATTTGTTGGGTGCTCTGATCGCCGGTGGCGTGAGCATCATCAATCGAAATCTCGGGTGGCAAGTCGCCATCCTTGTGCTGCCGGTTGTTTACTGGATATACCGATCCTACCGGACCTATCTTGACCGGCTGGAAGCCGAAAAGAAGCACACCGAGGCGATCGCGGATCTGCACCTGCGCACGATCGAAGCCCTATCGCTGGCCATTGAAGCGAAGGACCACAACACTCACGATCACCTGAAGCGCGTGCAAATCTATGCGATGCAAATTGGCAAAGATCTCAGCCTCGATGAATCGCAATTAAATGCGATTCGGGCTGCGGCGATGCTTCACGACATCGGCAAACTGGCCGTACCAGAACACATTCTTTCTAAACCTGGGCGCCTTACTCCGGAAGAGTTTGAAAAACTGAAAATCCATCCGGTGGTGGGAGCAGAGATCCTGGATCGCGTCCAATTTCCGTACCCGGTTGTGCCGATTGTGCGTTCCCACCACGAAAAGTGGAATGGGACGGGCTACCCCGATGGTTTGTCCGGCGAAGGGATCCCGATCGGCGCGCGGATTCTTTCCGTGGTTGATTGCTTTGACGCCCTGACTTCGGAGCGGCCTTATCGGCGCGCGATATCACCGGACGAAGCCATGGCTTTGCTAAGGGCAGAAAGCGGCCAAACCTATGACCCACGCGTAGTGGACTGCATCGAGCGACGCTACAAGGAATTGGAAGGAGTCGTAAGCCGCTCAGGCCGGGAGGGGAGCCCCTTGGAGCTTGTTTCGAAAGTGGACCGGCACGTGGCTCCTTCCGCTGGCTTTGCCGAGATACCGGATGAAGCAGAAGTTCGCGCCGCCTCTTTTCTTGCTTCCATCGTGTCCGCCCGGCAGGAGGCGCAGCTTCTCTTCGAACTCGCGCAAACTCTAGGCAACTCCCTGAGCTTGCGAGAGACGCTTTCCGTAGTTGCCGTGCGTTTGAAGGAGATGATCCCTTACGATTCGATCGTGTTCTATATCTGTGAGGAAGGGAAACTGGTTCCAAGGTATGTGCACGGTGTGGATTATGACCTTTTCACTTCCATCGAGATTCCGCTGGGGCAGGGCGTTACGGGCTGGGTAGCGCAGACCGAAAAGCCGATCATCAATGGAGATCCTGCGGCGGAAACAAAATATCTTGGAGATCACGCTCAAGTCTCCGTCCTCCAATCCGTGCTTTCCGTACCTCTGCGCGGCCGCGACGGCGCGGCGGGTGTTCTTTCTCTTTACTTGCGATCCAAGCAGGGCTTCACGAAGGATCATTTGCGCTTGTTGCTGGCGGCCAGTTCAAAGCTTGGATTGTCCGTCGAAAACGCATTGCAATACGAAAGAGCGCAAGACACCGCGAGCACCGATTTCCTGACGGAGTTACCGAACGCCCGTTGGATCTGCGTGCACCTCGAACAAGAGATTGCGCGCTCCCGCCGCAACGGAGTTCCGCTGGCGGTGCTCTTGAGCGACCTCAATGGATTCAAAAATGTGAACGACAATTTTGGACACCTTGTCGGGAACAAGCTGCTACAACAGATCGCGAAGAATTTGAAGAACGCTTGCCGAGAGTACGACCAGGTCGGCCGTCTGGGCGGCGATGAATTTGTGTTCGTGCTCCCGGAGCTTACACAGGAAGGTGCGGAAGAGCTGATGCCTCGGTTGCAACTGGCAGTGGAAGAAGCGGGCCAGTCGATTTGCGGCGCAAAAGTGGTTACGGCAAGCATCGGCTGCGCGTTCTATCCGAAAGATGGCTCCACAGCCGAAGAACTCCTGTCCGAAGCAGACCACCGAATGTACGAAACCAAAGAAACTTACTACAAACAGCGGGGTGAAGCGCCGCGGCTTCAGGTTGTGGATTAGTTTCGCCGGTCTCTGCTTTTTGGAGCGATGTCATAAGCGCAAAGCAAGATGAGAGACGGAATCCAAAGAATCGCTGGAAGACTGCTCATGCTTGCCGCTGTTTGTCTTCTTGGTGGCTTGCTGAGCGCATCGCTGGTTCGCTTTGCTCCAGGTTACGGAGTGGATGAGCGCGAATTGGATCCGCGTTTGAGCCAAGCGAGCGTGGAGGCCATTCGCAACTCCCGCAAACTCAATGCCAGCCTCCTTTCCTATTATGGCCACTATCTAACGCGAGCCGTGCACGGAGATTTCGGTTCTTCGGAGTGGCTGCAACGCCCCGTCGCTTCGCTTATGAAAGAGCGCTTTCCGGTAACCCTTAAATCGGTGGTATTCGGAGTGTTGTTCGCCTGGGTGCTGGCCTTATCGATTTCCGTCTTTGGTTTCTTTTTTCGGGAGTCTTTCTTTGATGTCTCAGGAACTGTCTTAAGCGGTTTGTTCATTAGCCTGCCGGCCGCGGTGGTTGCGATCTTTGCTATGTATCTGCGCGCGCCTGTGTCTGTCGCTATCGCGGTCGTGACATTTCCGAAGTTGTTTAGGTATTTGAGAAACTTGCTGACCCATGCCTGCGGGCAGCCCTACATTCTAGCGGCGCAGGCGCGGGGAATAGGACAAACAAGAATCTTATTTTGCCACGTCCTTCCCTTAGCTTCACCGGCGCTTTTTGCGCTTCTCGGCGTTTCCTTGAGCATGGCGTTCGGTGCGGCAATTCCGATCGAGGCACTTTGCGATTCTCCGGGAGTAGGACAGCTTGCCTGGCAGGCGGCCCTGAATCGCGATTTGCCGTTGATTGTCAACCTGACACTGCTTATTACGCTGATCACCGTGGCGGCGAATTCGCTTGCCAACGTTGCGAACGAGAGGGAGCTGTGAGGGGTCGTCGAAAGCTTCGCGGAATCTGCGCCGCGATTTTGTGCGTCGTTTTCGCCGCTGGCTTGTTTGCAGGAACCGTCACGAGCTATTCCTATGCCACGCAATTCCGCGAACGGTCGAACGCACCGCCGTCCGCAGCACATCTTCTTGGCACCGATGGGCTGGGAAGGGATCTCTTCGCTCGGTTACTGTACGGAACACGGGTGTCCTTGTTGCTGGCGCCGGCCGCAGCCTTATTGTCGACTTTGATTGCCGGAATTTTTGGCGGCTTTGCGGGGCTTGCAGGTGGGTGCAGCGAAAAGCTGATTCTAGCGGCAGCGGATCTATCCATGGCTCTTCCATTGCTGTTTGTTCTACTGGCACTGCGTGCCCTGCTTCCACTGGACATATCTCCAATCCTCTCTGTCGTTGCCACGTTCGTTTTGCTGGGTCTGTTGGGATGGCCGTCTTCGCTCCGCGTTGTCTGGGCCTCGACGAAGAGTTTTCGCAACTCCGACTTTCTTCTGCTCGCTCGTGCGACAGGGTGCGGACGTTTGAGAATGATCGTGCGCCACCTGTTTCCCAATTTGCGACCCATCCTGTTCGCGCAGTTTTGGATTTCCATCCCCGTATTCGTTTTGACCGAGGCCACTTTGAGCATGCTGGGCCTTGGGGTGATGGAGCCACTGCCCTCCTGGGGCAATCTCTTGCGCGGTCTCGAAGACATTTCCGCCGTGAGCGCGAACCCCTGGAGACTTGCGCCGCTCATCTTGCTGATTTTGGTGGCGACCTGCTTTCAACTTGTCTTACCTGTACAGGAGGAAACCGCGTGACGCCCAGTCCCCTAAAAAATCTCGCTCTTGTGATACTGCTAGCCTTCGCGCTTCCCGCCCGCGCGCAAACGGGCGGCGAACTCCATTTCTGTCTCCACGGGGAGCCCAAAACATTCAACCCTATCCTTGTGGACGACGAAGCCTCGGAAAATATTCGCTATCTGACTGGTGGAGTTCTAATTCGACTGAACCGGCAGACGCAGGCGCTCGAGCCAGCACTTGCAACTTCATGGACAATCTCCCGCGACCGGCGCACGATCACGTTCCATTTGCGCAAGGGAGTTCATTTTTCGGATGGGACACCGTTCAGCGCTGAGGACGTAGCTTATACGATGAAGTTGCTCATGGACCCGGAAACTCACTCGCCGACTGGGGACGCGTTCCGCTCCGGCGAGGGAAACATGCAGGTACAAACTCCCGCGGCCGACCTCGCTGTCATCACATTCCCCGCTCCTATCGCGGGATTGGAGCGCCTGTTCGATCAGGTTGCTATCCTTTCCGCTCACTCCCCCAAGAAAGAAATGGCGGTTCTAGGCCCTTTCTACGTGGCTGAATACAAAGCCGGTTCCTACATATTGCTGCAGAAGAATCCCAACTATTGGAAACACGACGCGCAGGGCCATTCTCTGCCCTACATCGATAGCGTCCGTTTGGATATTCAGCGCAATCGCGATATTGAGCTGCTGCGCTTTCGCCGCGGAGAATTGCAGTTAATCAATCGCTTGGATGCGGAACAATTCGACCGCCTGCAGCACGAAAACCCGGCCGTAACGCGCAACGCGGGTACCGGCCTCGACGCCGAGGAACTGTGGTTCAATCAGTCGCCCGCCGCCCCGCTTCCTCCATATAAGAAAGCCTGGTTCGGCACGAAGGAATTTCGCAAAGCGATTTCTCTGGCCATCAACCGCGCGGACCTCTGCCGCCTTGTTTTCGCCGGTTATGCGAAACCTGCCTACGGCCCGGTTTCTCCTTCCAACCACTTTTGGTTCAACGCCTCGCTCGAGGAACCGAAATATGATCCTCAAGCGGCCTTGCGTTTACTTGCACAGGCGGGATTCCGTCTGGAAAACGACACACTGAAAGACCGGGCAGGGAACCGCGTCGAGTTTACAATTGTGACCAACTCCGGCAACGCCCCCCGCGAAAAAATGGCCACGATGATCCAGCAGGACCTCTCGCAAGTGGGCATCAAAGTGAACGTCGTAACCTTGGACTTTCCTTCCCTGATCGAGAGGATGACGCGCACTTTTGACTACGAGGCTTGCATCCTCGGCTTGGTCAACACCGACCTCGATCCTAACGGTCAAATGACCGTATGGCTAAGCTCTGGCGAGGACCATCAGTGGAATCCCAGTCAGAAAACTCCTGTGAGCGAGTGGGAAGCTGAAATTGACAAGCTGATGCGCGAACAAGCAACCGCCCCGACGGAAGAAGAGAGAAAGGCCAAATTCGACCGAGTCCAACAGATTGTCGCCGAACAGCAACCGTTCATTTATCTCATCAACAAAGACGTGCTCGTCGCTGTATCTCCAAGTGTTGTCGGCGCCTCCCCCGTGGTCCTCAATCCCTGGGCATTTTGGAACGCGGAAACTTTGCGGCTGGGGCCCGCGCCCGAATTGGGGGTTCAGAAGTGACACCTTCTACGCCGCTGCTTGCCGCGCGACTTTCTGTGGACTACCGGAACAAGCCTGGTGTCCTCAAGAACATTGCTTTGGAGATTCGCCGCGGGGAGATTCTGGGACTTGTAGGCGAAAGCGGCTCGGGGAAAAGCACTCTGGCACTGGCGCTCCTTCAGTTGCTGCAATGGAAAGGGGCGAAGGTTCAAGGCGAGATTATCTTCCAAGGCGAAGATCTGCTGGACAAGACAGACGGCCAACTCCGTGCAATGCGGGGTAGGCAAATGAGCATCGTGTTGCAGAGTCCTCTGACCGCACTTAATCCTGCTCTCCGCATAGGAACGCAGTTGAGGGAAGCCTGGCGTGCGCATGCGGACGGAACAAAAGAGCAGTGCAACGCAGCGGTGCGGGCTGCTTTGGAAAGTGTCAGCTTGCCGAACGACAGCGAATTTCTGAAACGGCGCCCCTCGCAACTCAGCGTTGGACAGGGCCAGAGGGTAATTATCGCTATGGCCATTCTTCACCGGCCTGCGCTGCTGATTGCCGATGAGCCCACAAGTGCACTGGACACCATCACGCAATCCGAAATTCTGGCTCTGTTCACTCGATTAAACAGAGAACTGGATGTGGCTATCCTCTATATATCGCATGACCTCCTGTCCGTGGCCGCGCTTTGCCATCGAGTGGCGATTCTGCGCGACGGAGAGATTGTCGAGTGTAACAAGCCTGAGGTGATCTTCAATTCTCCGCGACACCCGTACACTCAGAGACTGCTTGCTGCTCTTCCCCGCCTGCCACGACACAAAACTTCCTTCGAGCCTTCCGATCAATTTACGAAAGACCTGGTTCCTGTAACGGTTGCGACCCGTGAATAATCCTTCGCAACGCTCACGACAAAAATGGCCGCTGCAGCCCTAACCAGAAAGCGGATATAATCGTTCCCAATGTTTTCCTGGCCAGCGCACATTGCTCGCGCTCTCGTTCTTCTTCTTGCAATTCTTCTGATTTTCTCAGTCACGTGCTCGGCAGCCGCTTCCTGGAGCGGAGTCCTGCGCGACGCTACAGGAAATCCCATCGACAAGGCGGAAATTCGTCTCATAGCAACGGACGGCAGCCATGAGTATTCCGTGACAACTGCGGCGACAGGCCAATTTACGTTTACGACGATCTCCGCAGGGAGTTACAGGCTTACCGCAACCGCTCTGGGCAAGATCTGGAGGACAACCGGAGCCTTGCAGATTGAGGATGGGGCAGCCCTTCCGTCTGGGCTTCAACTCTTTGTCCAAGGCCAGGAACTTCGAATCATTGTGACAAAAGGTGCAGCAAACGGGGCGGCGAAAGACGCGTCGTCGCCTCAGGCCAGCGGCGGCGAGCATCTCTCGACCGGAGAAGTGTCCAGCCTGCCATTGAACGAACGCGACTTCAGCAAGCTTCTTTTGCTCGCTGCCGGGACCATGACGGACACCAACGGCGCCGCAAACTTCACGCAGCAATTCGCAGTGAACGGCCAGCGTGGCTCCGCTGCAGTTTTTGCGATGGATGGAGCGGACACGACCGACCCGGAGCTCGGCGGCGCCACGTTTTCAAATTTCAACGTGGATGCGATTCAGGAGGTGCAATCTAGTTCTGGCGTCATGTCGGCGAGCATCGGTCACGGTGCCGCGGGTTTCACAAATGTGATTACGAAATCCGGCAGCGACTCGGTGCACGGGAGCCTCTTCGAGTTCGTGCGCAACGCCGCGTTCGACGCGAGGAATTTCTTTGACCATGCGAGCGCGATTGATCCTCGGCGCCTCCCGCCATTCGCGCGCAATGAATTCGGAGTGACGAGCGGCGGCCCGGTCGCTTTGCCGCACATTTACGATGGCCGGGGAAAAACATACTACTTTGCTGAATATCAGGGTTTTCGCCAGGTGCTGGGAACGACGCAGGTAATACCCGTCCCCACTATGGAGGAAAGGCAAGGAATCGACACCACCGCCTTTCCCGGAGACACTCTGACCGTGCCGGTGAGCAGCAACATCGCGCCTCTGTTGGCGCGCTATCCGGTGCCCAACGAGCCCACTGGGCCCTACGGCAGGCGCACCTACGCGACTTCTTCCAAAGTTGTTACTCACACGGATCAAGCCTCAGTGAGAATCGATCACCGTTTTTCGGAGAAGTCTACGTTATTCCTGCGCGTGAGCCGCAACCAGGTGAACGGGCCAACCACCAATCCCGATCAAACGGCCATTGACCCCACGTTTGGCGTTGATTTTCTCGATCACCAACGCAGCGCCGCCGTGAAATACTCGCGCATCGCGACTTCGCGATTCAGTTATCAAACGACGCTGGGCTACATCCGCAGCACGCCGTTGTTTCTTACGCGCAACCAGACGCAGCCGGCAATCGCCTTTGCCGACGGCCTCTATCAGGGATTCAATTCGGCTGACGGCTCGATCTTCGGCTCATATGGAAACGTCTACCAGCTCAAAGAAGATATGGTTCTTACGCGCCGCGCCCACGCCATGCGATGGGGAGCGGAATTGCGGTTCAACCGCGATTCCACGATTTTCGGTACGAATCCCAACGGGCTTTACACGTTCGGAGGGGGAACCGCCTACTCTCCCGTTTTTATTCCCTCCGCCAGCGGACAGCATGACATCCTCCCGGGGCAGCCGTTGCCGGACGCCCTTAGCGGGCTACTCACCGCGACGCCTTTTTCGTATACGGTTACGGCCCTCGGGAGCCTGACGCCGAAAGGGAATAAGTTTGACGAAGCGGCCGTGCGCCGCGAGGCTTACAACTTTTACTTTGAGGACACCTGGAAAGTCAGCGGCCGGTTCGCGGTCAACCTCGGCTTGCGTTACGAGGTGGATAGCCGAATTCATGAGGCAGACCATCGCACTTCGTTGGCCCTTCCAATCGAGCCAGACGGCAAGCCCGCAGGCTTTCTTTCTCCTGGCACAACCCAAATCTATCTCTACAATCCGCAGCCACCTTACGCGATGGATTGGAATGGATGGGGGCCGCGCGTCTCGCTGGAGTACGGCCTGGCCAGACACACGACAGTCCACGCTGCTGGCGCCATCACGACAGTTCTTCCAAATCTCTGGCTGGAAAACTACGTCACTGGGGCATTCCCATTCGTGTTTCAGCCGCTGGTGACGGCGCTTCCGGGTTTCCCGCTCAGCTTTCAGGATTCTGTCACGCCCATCACGCTTCCTCCTGTTTACACCATGCAAGGACAGCTCCTTTTTCCCAACGGGAGCAGCAGCAACGTTCCTGCGAACACGCCAATGGATGTGCAGCGGTTCCAAAACGATTTGGCGGCGCTGACACCCGGGAATCAGGTACAACTGTTCTCAGCCATCAGTGTCGATCCCCATCTTCGCAACGGGTATATCGCCACGGACACGCTCGGCATCGACCAGGAATTGGGTGGCGTGAAGGTGAGCGCCTCCTATGTGGGGACTGCAGGGGTTCGCCTGGCTAGCGTGTTCTCGCCGAACGGCTACGGAGGGGCTGACCCCGCCTTCGCACGCTACACGCAGTTCAATGCGGCAGGCCGTGCTACCGGCGGTTTTGGCCCGGAGATGGTGATGTCGAGCGGCGCGCATTCGAGCTACCACGCGCTGCAAACGAGCGCGAGCCAGAACATGCCGCACATGGGCCTCAGCTTTCAAGCAAGCTACACCTTTTCAAAAAGCATTGATGACACCAGCGCGGTTCCTGGGGGGATATCTGGAACACCAGGAGTGGTTTTGCAAACCTTGCCGCAGGATCCGTTCCATCCCGAAAAAGACAGGGGGCCTTCGACCTTCGATGTGACCCACGTGTTCGCGGTGAGCCTGATTCAAAGATTGCCGCTGGAGCGTGTGCATCTTTTCCAGCCGCTAGGCAAAAAACTCATCCGGGGCTGGCAGTTTCTGGATATCACCACACTGACCTCGGGGTCTCCATTTTCCGTTTATTCCGGAATCCAGCAAACGGGAGTGGGCGCGGGCGGAACTGACCGCCCGGATCTCGTGTCCGTGCCGGATTTTTCAACGAGCCGCTCGGTGCGTGAAGACTATTTCGGCAGGGGAGCGGCAAACAACTCCTTCTTTCAGATACCGATCAATATTCCGGGCGGAACTGGCCCCAATCAAGGTGTTTTCGGAACGCTCGGGCGCGACGCGTTCCGCGGTCCAGCGTTCCGTGAATTCGACATGGCCCTTATCAAGGACACGGCGTTCGGCCGCCGCGGAAACGGCGAATTCGCGAACCTTCAATTTCGCGCCGAATTTTTCAACATATTCAACGAGGTGAATTTTGGCTTGCCTTCCAATATCGTTCGCGGCAGCGGCTTTGGGATCATCAGCAAAACGGCAGGGCCGTCCCGGCAGATTCAGTTTTCGTTGAAACTGAATTATTGACCGAGCAGGGAGCAGCCTTTCAGTCATGCCCCGCGTCACGAGACAAGAATCCCGCTAAAAGCACGTTATACCGTCGCGTCCGTCAATTGTTTCCTTGCAAACGAAACAGTCGGCACTGAAAATTTCGATTTTCTTTTTTCGTTCCCATTACTTTCCTCCTCCAGATTTTTCAAATTCTTTGCGGCCATAGCCGATAGTTGCTCAAACTCTTCATGACGCGGCCAAGCATTCCACAGGGAGGCTACAACTGGTATTCCGATGCCGCTGTAAATGGTGGGATTGGGTTCCCAAAGAAACTTACCAAGCAGTCCGCGCCTTTCGTAATAACGGACGGTTTCCATATTTACGCCCACTTGTCTGGCGAGCCGACCAATGAAGTCAGGGAGTAGCAGTCTCCTGTGGCAAGCCGAGTACAGCGATAGAGGCGTGAACTAACTGTTGGATGCGGGTTTGGCATTCTGAATCACGAACCGGCAAAATCGCAGCGGCGCGATAACATTGCAACGCTTGTGGTTTGCGGCCGAGCTTGGCATAGAGATCGCCGCGGGCCAATTGAAAGAGAGGATTGGAAGGATATTTTTCTGCGAGTGGGCCGATGACCGTCAGAGCGCGCTCATACTGTTGGTCGTAGCGATGCAAATTCATGGCGAGATAAAAGCGGGCAATGCTGGGAGTCAGCACACCGTCGGTGATGGCGTGTTCGAGCAAGCGGACGCCTTCTTGTTTTGAGCCGCCGGGAATGCCCATAAAGAAACGCAGGATTTTGGCGATGGCGCTGAGGGTGTCCACGTAATAGTTGTATAGGCCGAGGCCAAAGTCGGCGTCAGCCATGCCCGGATCGAGAGCTTTGGCGCGAAGAAAATGTTCGCGAGCGCGCACGCCGAAACGGGCGGTATTGCGATTTTCTCCGCGCAAAGCATAGAGACGCGCTGCGGCCGCGTCGGCCATGCCCGCATAAAGCTGCATTTCCGCAGATTCGCGCTGCTTGAGTTGGGTAGTGGCAAGCAAGGAGGCCGTGGTTGCTAATTCCAAATAGTGCTGATCGGCCGGAAGCTTTCCTCGGCGGCGGGCGTCGCTCATTCCATATTTGAATTCCGCCGCGTCACACCAAAAGCGCCACCAAAGCGCGTCCGATTCCAATAAATAACTGAGCGGATCATCTGGCCGCTCTTTTTGCAGTTGTTTCGCGGCTTCCTGCGCGCCTTCGAGATCGAAGGAGTAAATCTTCTCGAGAATCGCAGGAGTTTCTGAGGGGAGGGTGAGCTGCGCCGCGCGAGCGAGTGTAGCCTGCAATGGCAGAAGCAACAGGCAAGCGATGACAGCGCGGCTAAGAGACGCCAAGCAAATGGTCATTTCCATTCAAAAGAAGTTTCGCACAAGGTCAGGCTTTGCGCTGACGAGTTTAAGCCATTCCAAGAGAGCTGCGAATCGAAATGGCTTCAGCAAGAAGGTGGAATTTGGAAGAAGCCAGCAGGCGGAACGAAACCATTGTGTCCCTTGGGGAATCAAGAATGGGCTAGGGCTTTGTGCGCCGCAAGTCCAACGGCGCCGTATGCAATCTGCGTTAGGCGGGACAGGGCGGTTTTGCTATCCTCGGCGGACCGATGACGAAGCTGGATAAAGCAACAAACGGCGGCCTCGAGCGCGGCCTTGGCTTGAAAGAGGCTGTTGCGCTGAACATGATCGAGATCGTGGGCATCGGTCCGTTCGTGGTCAGCTCGCTGGTGATTCGCGCGATGGGCGGGCCGCAGGCATTGATTGCGTGGCTCGCAGGAGCGCTTTTGGCCACGCTGGATGGATTTGTGTGGTCGGAGCTTGGCGCAGCAATGCCCAGGGCCGGCGGCACGTACGTTTTTTTGCGCGAAGCCTATGGTCCGGGAAAATGGGGCCGGTTGATGTCGTTTCTGTTTGTCTGGCAAACCTTCGTGCAGGCGCCGCTTTCGATCGCGTCAGCATCGATCGGGTTCGCGCGTTACGCAGGGTATCTGCACCCGCTCTCCACATTAGAAACAAAACTGGTCTCGGGCGGGCTGGTGATCTTTCTCGTGATTTTGCTGTACCGGCGCATCACCACCATCGGAAAAATCTCGGTTTTGCTGTGGGCCGGCGTGATAGGAACAATGCTCTGGCTGATCTGGGGCGGAGTGACGCATTTCAATGCAAAGATAGCGTTCGATTTTCCGCCGGGAGCGTTCCATTTGTCGTGGGTGTGGTTCGCGGGCCTGGGATCCGCGATGGTGAATACGATTTACAGCTATTGGGGCTACTACAACATTTGCCATCTCGGCGGAGAAATCAAAGATCCCGAAAAGAATATTCCTCGCGGAATCTTTCTTTCGATTGCAGGAATTGCCGTGCTGTATTTGGCCATGCAAACCAGCATTCTCGGTGTGGTGCCTTGGCGGGAGGCGCAGAATTCAAAATTTATTGTGAGCACGTTCGTCGAGAAGTTGTATGGACCACATGCGGCGCAGTTCGCCACAGGGATGGTCCTTTGGATTGCGCTCGCATCCGTCTTTTCGGTTTTGCTCGGTTATTCACGCGTGCCGTATTCGGCAGCACTGGACGGAAACTTTTTCCCCGTATTCGCGCGGCTGCATCCCACAAAACATTTTCCGCATATTTCGCTGCTGGCGCTGGGAGGCCTTGCATTTTTATTCAGCGTGACGTTGAAACTGGAGACGGCAATCGCAGGGATTCTGGCCATGCGCTTACTGGTACAGTTTATCGGGCAAGCCATCGGAGTCATGGTGCTGAGGCGGCGCTGGGGAGCGGAACGATTGCCCTACAAGATGTGGTTCTACCCTCTACCCGCAGTTCTAACGATGATTGGCTGGGCTTGGCTTTTCTGGCAGACGGGCACGACGCGAAAATGGGGCCTGGCAGAGATCGCGTTGGGGGCGTTAGCGTTTCTGGTTCGCGCGCGGGAAGTGCGACAATGGCCGTTTGAATCTTTGCAGCCGACAGTTGACAGTTAAAGTCATTCGCAGGGAGGTTGTTTTGGGGCAACGTGTGAAATTGTTTGTTCAGCGACTTGCGTTCTTCATTCTGCTGGGCTGTGGAATCACTGCGATTCCACAGCAGACTGTAAGGGCGCAATTTCCACCTGCGCCGGGAACCGGCACGGGATTACCGGAAACCGTGGAAGCAATCGAGCACGCGCGGGTCACCACGCGAATCCTTTACGTAACCGCGCATCCCGATGACGAATCCAGCTCCGTGCTCACCTACTTGGCGCGAGGATTGCATGCGGACGTGGCTTTGCTTTCGCTGACGCGCGGTGAAGGTGGACAAAATGATTTAGGCCCCGAACAGGCGCCCCAATTGGGAGTGATCCGCACGCAGGAGTTACTGGCAGCCACGCGCGGATACGGCGTGAAGCTTTACTTCACGCGCGCCAAGGATTTTGGTTTTTCGAAAACACCGGAAGAAACAGAAAAAGTCTGGGGCGAGCAAGTTCTTGAGGATATGGCGCGCGTGATTCGCACCTTTCGGCCCAACGTGGTTATCAATAACTGGGGCGGAGTGCACGGCGGACACGGGCACCATCAGGCAGCGGGGCTGCTCACGCCGAAAGCGGTGCAGTTGGCGGCGGATCCTTCCTTCCAATTGCATGGATTGCCAGCGTGGGGTGTTCGAAAACCGATGGTCGTGCTGGACCTGGACCGTAGCGAGAAACCGCAGGGTTACATACTGCCGCTGGACGAAATTTCGCCTCTTTATGGAAAAACCTGGCGCGAAATCGGCCTCGACGCTTTTGCGAATCATCGCTCGCAAGGAATCGCCGTGTTTCTTGGTTCGTCTTTTTTGCGACGCCCCATCGCGCTCAAACGCGAGGACGGCGAACTGAATCCCGCAATGCTTGCGCAGCCTCTTGGCCCACTGGATGAAGATTATGAAGAGGGGAACATGGGCGTCGACCCGCTCATGCGGGCCCTCGACTCCGCTTTGGCGGAGGCGCGCGATGCAGCCTTAGGGTTGGACTGGAAAGCCGCGACAGGCTCTTTAGCGGAGGCTGGGAAGAAGCTCAATGAAGTGCCCAAGCCAAATCCCGGAGGCAATAATCCCGAGCCGCTCCTCTCCCTGGCGCGAAGCACGGAGCGCAAACGCGAAAAGGTTGATGACGCTTTAGCTCTCGCGGCTGGACTGCGGCTTGAGGCCACTGCGGACCGAAGTGAAATCGTTCCAGGAGAAAGCTTCACGGTGCGCGTGGATTCGCGCCATCGTGAAGGCATTTCCGGCGATTTCAAGAGACCGGCGCTAAGACTTCCGCCGGAATGGAGTGTTTCCAAGGAAGAACAGGAATCTCC
>JAWOLO010000216.1:0-2885 GCA_033853375.1 Terriglobia bacterium | reverse complement strand
GGCGTAAAGTGCTCGGCAAGTACCAGGAACGGACCAAGAGAGGCAAAGCAATTCCAACATCGAGGTAGTGGAAGTGAAGGAACAAGGCACAGTGAAGTGGTTCAATGCTTCGAAGGGCTACGGGTTCATCCAACGTCAGACCGGTGAAGATGTATTCGTCCATTTCTCCGCCATTCAGATGGACGGTTACAAGTCCCTGAATGAGGGTCAGTCGGTGGAGTTCGAAGTGAAGAAAGGCCCGAAGGGCCTTCAGGCTGAGAACGTTACAAGCCTCTAAGCCTGTGACTGGGGAGTCCCGCTTAAAACCGGGACTCCTCCTCCAAGAGATTCGAATCGCGATTTTCAAACAGAGTGGTCAAGGAGGACGTTGTGCAAGTAATGCAGGAAGGTCAGACCATCAAGCACGAAGTGTACGGGCTGGGCATCGTGACCGCTTCCGACGCGGAGCGCACCGCCGTCGATTTTGACGACCACGGTCCCAAGCTGTTCGTTACCAGCATTATGACGGCCGAGCTCATCGGCGAAGCTCCCGCCACCCCGCCTAAGACCAAGCGCCGCCGCAAGGCCTCGACCGCAGCCAAAGCCGCGAAGAAAGCCGCCGCTACTGCCAGCCGTTCCTGAGTTCTTCCGCGTTCCAAGGGCAAAACTTCTCTGCGCCATTTCGGCGCAGGGGTGTCTCTGCAGCGTTTCTTCCCAAAACCTGGAGCGGTTGTGGTAGGTTTGCACCTGTGAAGCGTTTCCTGATCATTCTTGGCCTCATACTCCTTGTTGCAGGCGTAATCGGCCTCGTCCATCCCAGCATTAGTTACCATCACCAGGAAGAAGTCGCAAAGATAGGACCGTACAAGGCCACCTTGGATGAAGAAAAGACCGCGCAAATTCCTGCCGCAGTTTCCATCGCGCTGCTCGTGTCAGGGATCGGTCTCGTTTTGCTTGGCCCGCGAATCAAGTAGTCGTCGCCTCTTGGAAATTCGTTTTAGGCGTCAACGGTTTCACTTCCCCGGCTTTGGCCGCTTACCTCTTCGCATCCTACTTCTGCAAAGTCATTGACATGCTTTTCCCGGGAGCATAAACAAGAATCAGGGTCGGTCGATCCATCCACTGGGGCGTTTTCTCAAAAACGAGGAGAAATGAAAATGACGTATTGGAAATCCTGCGTCCGCTTGGGTGTGCTTTCAGTGTGCCTGCTGGTGTTCTCGAAGCCCGCTCACGGACAAACCGCGGCAGGCGTCGCGGAAAAAGAAATCTTGGTAGGCTCGTGCTCCGCCTTGGAAGGACCCTCGAGCTTCCTTGGCACGGAAACCGTAACCGGCGCGAAGGCATATTTCGACATGATTAACGATGCCGGGGGCGTGGACGGCAGAAAACTCAAACTCATCTCCTATGATGACAGCTATGATCCGGCGAAAACCCAGGCCTGCTTCAATCGCCTGATGGAACAGAAAGTATTCGCCCTCGGATTTTTTGTGGGAACTCCCACGGCCGTGAAGTATCTGCCGATGGCCGAGAGCAACAGAATTCCCCTCGTCGGGCTTTTCACCGGAGCGCAAACACTGTACGTCCCCTTGCATCACTGGATCATCAATGTGCGTGCTTCCTACTATGACGAAACACGCGAACTGGTCGACGGCTTCTGGGGTACTTTGGGCTACAAGAGAATCGGCGTCATCTACCCCGAAGATCCGTTTGGCACAACCGTGCTCGAGGGAGTGAAAGTGGCGCTGAAGGCTCACGGCAGCGAACCCGTTTCGACGGCATCCTATCAGCGCCAAACCTCTCTGGTGGGCGGGGCGATTGACACCGTCCGAGCCGCAAACCCGCAGGCGGTCGTGCTTGTTGGACCTGCCAATACTGTTGCGCCAATCTTAAAACAGGCTCATGCCAAAAATTGGAAGCCGCTCTTCTCCACCGTTTCCTTTGTCGGCACGGATGATCTGATCCAGGAAGCAGAGTCCGATGCGGAGGGCATGGTCATCACCCAGGTTGTGCCGCCCTATTATCTGACCGAGTTCAAGACTGTGGCCCTTTATCGCCGCACGCTCTCGAAATACTATCCTTCCGCACAACCCAACTTTGTGAGCTTGGAAGGCTTTGTCGACGCCATGGTGCTCGTCGAAGGGCTGAAGAAAGCTGGCAAGGAATTGACCCGAGAAGGACTGATCCGAAGCATCGAATCGCTTCACGAGGTGGATATGGGCCTCGGCCCGAAACTAAAATTGAGTTATTCCTCGAAGGAACACAAAGGCTTTGACAGCGTGATTCCTACCGTGGTCCGCGGCGGCCGCGCCGTGCCCTTCACCGACTGGTCCACCGCCGCACCAAAATGAGCTAGCAATCACGACCGCCCTAGCATTGATCCAAAAGCTCGAAGTATCTTTCGCGGCTCATACTCGCAGTTCGCATATTGCTCTTGATGATCTCGACGTCAATCTCCCTATACGTGGGAATTACCACGGGGCGCAAACACGCCGGTTTTGCAAAGATCATGTGGTCGCCTTCTTGTCTGCGAAATGTGAAGCCGTCTTTTTCAAATACACAGCGCAGCTTCTGATAGGAAACGGGAGTAAGACGCCGTTTCTTATGCTTGTTGGAAGGACCGTCGTCCACGTTGTAAGAGAGGGATTGGGATACGGAGGAATCGCGTCCCACGGCGCTCGCGTACTCTTGTGACCCCGCTCACGGGCGGCCCGAACCCGGCATTCTTCATGACTTCATCGAGCACACCGCGCTCGAAGCAATCCGCAACGAAACCGCGGACGGCGTTCCTCAAACTCGCGATTGCCCCCTCGGCAGTAGAACCCTGGGCAGCGAGATCCAGAATCGGGCACACGGCCAAATACCACTTGCGGCGCCTCTTAACAAAAACCGCCAGTTTGAAGTCGATT
>JAWOLO010000215.1:0-2637 GCA_033853375.1 Terriglobia bacterium | reverse complement strand
GGCGGCTCGAATAACTCTTGAGCCGGGCCAGGCCAAGGCCGTCGAGAAAATCGTCAGCGGCGCTCTGCGCCAAGCAAGTAGTTGCGGCCAAAAGCAAGAAACCGCAAAGAAACGTCATGAAAGCTTTCATGAAGACCGCACCTCCTAGAAAAGTCTTCGGAGCATAACGACTTCGCTTATCAATGTCATTAAATCTTGGGGATATTTCGATTCGAAGCGTGAGCGGCCTGAGACATAGGTGACAGATTGTACCGGACACATGGGTAACACTTCCTCCCCTGAAAAGGGAGGGAGAGATGCCTTGGAGGGAGTGTTCGGTGATGGACGAAAGACTGCAGTTTGTAGGTCGCCGGCTAGCCGGCGAGCCGATGGCGGAACTTTGCAGGGAGTTTGGGATTTCCCGCAAGACCGGCTATAAGATTTTCGATCGCTACGAGGAGTGCGGCATTCATGGGCTCACGGACAGAAGCCGGCGTCCCTATCGTTACGCCAACCAACTTCCGTTTCAAGTGGAGAACTACCTCTTGAACGTGAAGCGCGAGCACCCCAGCTGGGGTGCTCGCAAAATCCGCGAACGCTTGCTCCGCAGATTCTCCGGCATGCCCATCCCGGCCAAGAGCACCATCCATGCGGTGCTGGATCGCTACGGCCTGGTCGAACGGCGCGGCCGCGTGCGTCGTCGCGCGCAAGGCACTTCACTCTCCTTAGGGCAACGTCCCAACGAGCTCTGGTGCACCGATTACAAAGGCGAGTTTCTGCTCGGCAATCGCCAATACTGCTACCCGCTGACGGTCACCGACCACGCCAGCCGTTTTCTCCTCACCTGTGAGGCGCTTTCTTCCACCCGGGAAGATTACGCTTTTACTGTGTTTGAGCGGCTTTTTCAGGAGCGCGGCCTGCCCGCCAACATCCGCAGCGACAACGGTGTGCCCTTCGCTTCGGCGCACGCTTTATTTAATCTGAGCAAGCTTGCGGTCTGGTGGCTGCGCCTCGGCATTGGCATCGAACGCATTCAGCCTGGCCATCCCCAGCAGAATGGCCGTCACGAACGCATGCATCTCACGCTGAAAAAAGAAGCCACCAAACCGGCGGCCCCCAACTTTCTGCAACAGCAGGCTCGCTTCGACAAATTTATCGACATCTTCAACAACGAACGTCCGCACGAAGCGCTGGACATGAGATGCCCCGCGGAGGTTTACCAACCTTCCCAGCGCACCTACACCGGACTGCCGGACATCGACTATCCGCTCCACGACAAAACCATCGTGGTCACGCGTTGCGGCCGCATCTGTCTGGGCAACAAAAAAATCAATTTCAGCCAGGTCTTTGCGGGTCAGGCCGTGGGCATCAAAGAAGTGCACGACGACATCTGGCTGGTCAGCTTTATGGATTATGATTTGGGATACTTCGATCTGGAGACTCGGGTGCTCGAACCGCTCGAAAATCCGTTCGGCCCAAAAGTGTTACCCATGTCTTAGGTACGTTGTGTTACCCATGTCTCCGGGCCGGACAATTCAAAAGTGGTGGGCCTGGGTGGACTTGAACCACCGACCTCGCCCTTATCAGGGGCGCGCTCTAGCCACCTGAGCTACAGGCCCAATCTAGCTACTTTACCGTACCCTCTGACTCCTGGCAATTCTCGTTTCGCCAGTTTGCTGACGGAAGAAAACTGCTCATGCAGTCCTGATGGGCGTCAGCTCCAGGCTTCCTGATTGTCGAAAGTGCGGCGGGAGGGCCCAGCCGACGACGCCGAAGGCCGTTTTGATCTGCACCCACCAGGCTGTCTTGGGAAACGGCTCTTTTTCGAGGACACCTTCCATATCCACCAATTTCCGGTAATGCCAAATCTCCCAATAGCCTTCGCCCTGGTAGTGCAGGACGCAGATAACATCGCCGGCTTTTGCGTCGGCTTCGTGGTCATTGACTGTGGCGACGACACGCATGGGAATGCCTGTGAACTTCTCCACCTTCGAAGACGCGCCACGATCTTCTTGCCGTTGGGCTGGTCGACCAGTGAAATTTCTTGATTAGCAGTACATTCCCGGTAGGTGCAGCTTTCAAAAGGGCAGGTATCCTTGTCAATAAAAGGAGAAGGCGGGGCTGGGTCGGTTGCGGGCGGATTCTGCGGCGTCCCGGCGTTTACGGTCAGAGCGCTAGGGTTCGTCGAATCACGAGCAAGAGTCTGCGGGTTAGATGGGCGAGTGTCAACGGAGTGCTTTAACCTCTACTCCCGCAGCGTCGAGGGCGTGCCGGACAGCTGCGGCGATTCGCTCGGCGCCGGGCGTGTCGCCATGAATACAGATGGTTTCCGCCTGCACCGAGACTGCGTGGCCTTCGCGGGTCAATACGCCGCGTCCCTCGGCGATCCGCAAGGCTTGTTCGCCGGCCTGCTCCGGATTGTCGAGGAGCGCATCTTGAAACTTTCGCGCTCGCAAGCTGCCGTCCTTCTCATAGCGGCGATCGGCAAAGGCTTCTGCGGCTACAGGAAAACCGGCAGCGCGAAACTCCGCAAGCGCCAAGGAACCTGCCAGCCCGACGAGCACTACATCCTGGCGCCAACGGCGAACACCTTCTGCAATGACGCGGGCAATGGCGGCGTCCTGTGCGGCCTGATTGTAAAGTGCACCATGCGCCTTC
>JAWOLO010000214.1:0-13245 GCA_033853375.1 Terriglobia bacterium | reverse complement strand
AGAACTGTTCACTAATGACTGACAACTGTAAACTGCTACCTCATGCCTGAGGTTGCAGAAAAACAACGTTGGCTCAACCGCACCGTTCTCGGCGTTGGTCTTGCGAGCCTGTTCAGCGACTGGAGTCACGAAACCGCGACGGCAGTCCTGCCTGCATTTCTTGCGGCGATTGGCGCAGGACCTGCGTGGCTCGGCGCTATCGAAGGCGTCGCAGACGGCCTCTCCAGCTTCGCAAAGCTCGTCGCGGGGCATTACACCGACCGCTTGAAGAGCCGCAAACCCCTAGCCGTGTTTGGCTATGCGTTTACCACACTGTGCACCGCATCGTTCGGGCTCGCCTCGCATGCCTACCATGTGCTTTTCGCACGCGCCGGGGCTTGGCTCGGGCGAGGCGTGCGCACGCCCGCGAGAAAAGCCTTGCTGGCGGCTGACGTTGCTCCGAACGCCTACGGCCGCGCATTCGGCCTCGAGCGCCTGATGGACACACTAGGCGCCATCGTTGGCCCGCTCACGGCGCTATGGCTTCTGGAGGCAACCCATCATTCCTATCGCAAAGTCTTCTTCTGGACGCTGCTTCCTGGCCTTGTCGCCGTTGTATGTTTCTGGCTGTTGGTGCGCGAACGGCCCATGGCCGCCCGCCCGAAACGTTCCTTCTTCCACGGATTGCGGGCGCTTCCCATTCCCTTCCGGCGGCTGCTTGTCGGCGTAGGGATTTTTGGAGCCGGCGATTTTTCTCACTCGCTTCTGATTCTTTACGCTTCGCGCATGCTCGCGCCCGCGCATGGTGTGACTCGCTCCGCCAGCCTCGCTGTGGGCTTGTATACGCTCCACAATGTGTTCTACGCCGGCTCTGCCTATGTAAGCGGCTGGCTGAGCGATCACATTCCGCAGCGCAAGCTAGTTCTCGCCGCAGGCTATGCGCTTGCGGGAATCACCGCCATTCTTCTTTGCACGGGAACGCATTCGCTAGCGTTGCTGGTTGTGATTTTCATCCTGGCAGGTCTTCATATCGGCACAGAGGAAGCCCTGGAGGATTCGCTTTCCGCTGAACTCGTGCCTCAGGAACAGCACGGCATGGCCTTTGGCACACTCGCCGCTGTCAATGCTGTCGGCGACTTCGTCTCCAGTTTCCTGGTGGGTTCCCTCTGGAGCGCCTTCAACGTGCAAACCGCCTTTGCCGCCTCCGCTATCCTCTCCTTTGTCGGCGCCGTCCTGATCCTTCAGCTACGGACACATTCCTGATTTCCCCTTGCGCCAACGCAAACCGCGTGGTACGTTGGCGAACAAAAGGCGAATACAATAGATTTACCGATTTATAGCCTTTTGGGAGCTGCAGCTATGCCGGAATCACTTGCGGTTCGAAGAGTTGACGTTTCGAACGCCACGGCGCGCGTTGACGAGGTGCTGAACGTTTTCGCGACGCGTGATCACACCGGCGAGATTCTCACCGCCGTGCGGCACTTCCCTGCGCGCGAAGCGCAATGGGCCGACTTTCCCGAGTGGGTGAAAGCAGAGCTTGTCTCGGCTTACGCCGCCAAAGGCGTAAGCCGGCTCTACGCGCACCAGGCTGCGGCGGCGGAAGCCGTGCGTGACGCAAGCAACGTCGTGATTGTCACCCCGACCGCTTCCGGAAAAACGCTGTGCTACAACCTGCCAGTGCTGAACGCGGTTCTCGAAAATTCCGACACTCGCGCGCTGTACCTCTTCCCCACGAAAGCGCTCGCGCAGGATCAACTCGCTGAGCTCTACGATCTAAACCAGCGCCTCGAAAACTGCTTTGGCGTCTTCACTTACGACGGCGACACTCCAGCCGACGCACGCAGAGCCATCCGCGAAAAGGGCCACATCGTTTTGACCAACCCGGACATGCTGCACACGGGCATCCTTCCGCACCATACGCGCTGGACACGGCTATTCGAAAATTTACGCTACATCGTGCTCGATGAACTGCACACGTATCGCGGCGTTTTCGGCAGCCACCTCTGTAACGTTCTGCGCAGGCTCCGCCGCATCGCTCGTTTCTATGGACGCGAGCCGCAATTCATTTGCTGCTCTGCGACGATTGCGAATCCCGGTGAACTGGCTTCGCGGCTGCTTGAAACCGAGGTGGAAGTCCTGGACTCAAATGGCGCGCCGACCGCCGAGAAAACGTTCGTCTTCTATAATCCACCTGTTGTCAATCGTGCGCTCGGCATTCGCCGCAGTTACATCAACGAATCTGCGCGCGTGGCGCAGGAATTTCTCATGCGCGACTTGCAAACGATCGTTTTCGCCAATTCCCGACTGCATGCGGAAATTCTTCTCACCTACTTGCAGCAAGCGAATCCACAATTGACGGGAAAACCGGAAACGATTCGTGGCTACCGCGGTGGATATCTGCCAAACGAACGGCGGGAAATCGAACGAGGTTTGCGCGACGGAAGAATTCGCGGCGTGGTTTCGACGAGCGCGCTGGAATTAGGGATCGACGTCGGCTCGCTGGACACGGTGGTGATGGCGGGCTATCCAGGCACAATTGCCGCCACCTGGCAGCGCGCGGGTCGCGCAGGGCGGCGCAACGCCAGTTCCTGCGCTGTGTTAGTGGCTTCTTCGGCCCCGCTCGATCAATTCATAGTGCGCCATCCCGATTATTTCTTTGGCCGCACGCCGGAGCACGCGTTCATTCAGCCGGACAATCTGGAAATTCTCATCAATCACCTGAAATGTGCCGCATTCGAATTGCCAATCGTGCCCAGAGAAAAATTCGGCGACGTGGACCTTCCCGATCTTTGCGCCCGGCTTGCGGAAGCCGGTTTCTTGCACCTCGCGGGGGAACACTATCACTGGACGCATGAAGCCTACCCGGCTGACACCATCAGCCTACGGTCCGTTTCGAGCGACAATTTCGTGATTATTGACATCACCGGTGAGCCAAATGTTATCGGAGAGATTGATTTTCCGAGCGCGCTGGTTTTCGTGCACGAAAAAGCCATCTATTTGCATGGCGGAACCCAATATCACGTCGAGCATCTCGCTTTCAAAGAACGGAAAGCGTACGTGAAGCGCGTGGACGTGGACTACTACACCGATGCGGTCCGCTACACGCAGGTTCGCGTGCTCGAAATCGCCGCCTCCGAATCCTTTGCCTCCTCTACTTCCTTAACCTCATTTACTTCCCATTCTCACGGCGACGTTCTGGTTCGCTCGCAAGTAGTCGGCTTCAAGAAGATTAAATTTTTCACAAACGAAACGATCGGCGACGGCAAACTTGAGCTGCCCGAAAATGAAATGCACACAACTTCGTACTGGATCACGCTGGAACGGCCGCTGCTCGAATCGCTTCCCTTCTCCGTCAGCGAACGTCAATCCGGCATGTTTGGTCTGCTGCACGCACTCGAATCCGTCGCGACACTGCTTTTGATGTGCGACCGCCGTGATCTTGGCACTGCGATCGGCGAACGGCCCCCGAGTCCTGAGTCTGAAGACGATGGTTTCGTCGGAGTACGCATAGGGGATGCCGTCTCGCCAAACGCCAAGGAATTTTTCGAGCCGAATCTTTATCTATATGATGCCTATCCCGGCGGTATTGGCTTTTCCGAACCGCTGTTTCGTGCGCACGCTTTGCTGGTTCAAAAGACGCGCGAGCTAATCTCTTCCTGCGAATGCGAACAAGGCTGCCCTTCGTGCGTCGGTCCCGCAGGCGATCTGGCGACGCGCGCCAAAGAAGCTGCGCTGGCTATTCTCGACCGGTTGTGTGCCTAAATGGCTACGATAGTGGACAAATTCTCGCGGCTAGCAGCACTGAAACCGGCGCGGCCCAGTGCCATGCACGCAGAAAAAGCCGCGCTACGCGCTCCGGACGAAGAAGATGCGCTCGCCCAACTTCTTGGAGCGGGCATAGCGAGGAATCATTTTGGCGAACATCTGGCGATTCGAAATTGGTTTTCCACACCGGAATATGCAGAGCCGTCCGCGGCCTCGCTAGAGCTCCTCTCGCACACGCGCGACGAAATTATTTCTCTAAAGATGCGAGCGGCTCTGGAAGATCCATCGCGATGGCTTTTCCTCGATACCGAGACAACTGGGCTGGCCGGAGGAACCGGCACCTACGCATTTCTTGTGGGAATAGCCTGGTGGGACGCCGGAGGACTACAGCTCGAACAGTTCTTTATGCGCGATTTCACGGAAGAATACTCGATACTCGAGGAACTGGCGAAGCGCATTGGCGAACGGCCCGTGCTTCTGACATTTAATGGGAAATCGTTTGACTGGCCGCTGCTGGAAAACCGTTTTGCGATGACGCGCTCGATCGCTGCGCCCACGCTGGTTGCGCATCTGGACCTCTTGCACCCAGCCCGAGCGCTCTGGAAGTTGCGACTGGGCAGCGTGCGATTGGTGGAACTCGAACGCAGCGTCCTCGATGCACAGCGTCTGGGCTGGCATCGCGAGGATGATATTGATTCGTCCTTGATCCCGCAGTTTTACTTTGATTATTTGCGCGGCGGACCTGTGGCTCCGCTAGTTGGAATCCTGCGGCACAATCAAATGGACTTGCGGGGGCTGGCCGCTCTGTTCGGCAAAATCAATGAAATGCTCGGCGAATCGCCCGACGTTAGAGAGGAATGCAAGAGCCTTGACCTTTTCGGGTTGTCGCGATTTCTCCTGAAACGCGGAGACATGGGTCGCGCGCATAACGCGTGTGAACAGGCACTGGCTGTCGGGCTGCCTGCTGATATCCGTCCCAGGGCGCAGAAAGAACTGGCGATGATGGCAAAGCGCCGTGGCGAATACGAGCGCGCCGCCGAAATCTGGGAAGAGATGGTTGCTGGTTCCCAAGACGAAGTTCACGCTTGCCGAGAGCTTGCAATCTGTTACGAGCATCGAGCCAAAGATTTCCAGCGCGCCATGAAATACGCGAAGCTTGGACTGGCCAAACTGAGGCGCAAACGCATTTCTTCCTTGCGTGGCTTACGTGATCCCTATTTGGCAGCCAGGATGGAGCGCTTGGAAAAAAACTTCAAAGAGCGGCTTGCACGGCTGGGAAGAAAAGCGTCGCTGCCGTCTTCTCCGGCACGGCGCCGGGGTGCTCGGGAGGAGGCGGAGCCGAAGGCCAGTTCAGCGCTTTGGTGAAGGCGTCAAAGAGCTTGCGTGTGCCGCCTTCCATAGTTACGCAACTGTCGCCGAAACAGTAGAGGAACACACCCCCGTCGGGCGCGTCGAATTGGAAAAAGTTCGGGCGCCGCATCAGGTTCGAACGATCGGCGCGTTTCTTCTCCAATGCTTCGGAATACTGCCCGAAGAAACGATCTGCGTGCTCTTCACTATCGAGATGGAGGCGGGTAACGAGAATCAGCTTCTTTGTTTCCTTTTGCTCGTAAGTTGCGTAATGATCGCCATCCCAGGCAGCCGCCAGGGCCTTGGCGCGGTCGTCATCCAGAAACTGCTTAAGCACTTCTTTCCAGCCGAATTCGCCAAGGATGTTTTCATCCAGCTTGGCCCAATCTTTGCCAAGCATCTTTTCGAATGATGGCAGCAGAACCGTCGAAGGAACTTTGCCGGATTTGTATAATCCCGGATGCAAAATCTGTTGGGTAGAGACTGGGGGCTTTTCAAATACCCCGGACAGCGCGGGCCAACCGCTGTTTTTCAAAACCGCCGCAGAGAAATTCAGCCCACTGATGTAGGGAAAGATGAGCGCGTCCTTGAGAAAGGGCGGCGCGCTTTTGAGGGTGGGAGTGCCTTCCAATTCACCCAGCAGCATGGAGGGATCGAACTCGGGGAGGTCTTTGAGCGAGCGGCCGGTTCCCAGCATCAAGTAATCCACCATGGCGGCCATGGCGCTGCCTTCGAGGAGGGCGTCACGCGCAAGTTCGGCATCTTCATTAGGACGCGCCGCGCGGCTCCACGTTTCAATGTGAAAATGCTGGTCTTCTAGCGCGTGGGTCAATTCGTGGGCCATGACCATGCGCTGGTCGGAAGGAGGGCTCCAGTCGGCAATATAGAACTCCTGGGCCTTGGGGTCGTACAGACCCTCGACCTGCTCCGTAAGCACGTTGACCATGAAAGTGTCGAGGTCGAAGTCCTTGGGGAGCAGGCCGAAAGCCTCGGCAGTGCGCGCGTCGGCGTAACGCTCGGCGGGATTCTTCTCCTCGTTCATCTGCTTGATCACGTAAGCCCGAATTTCCTCGCGCGACCGCAATGACTTTTTTAAAGGCGCAAGGAGCTTCAAGCCTGTGATTTCGCTCATCTGTTGGAGCACCTCATCGGCTGCAGCGATGAACTCAGCGTTGTTAGCCGATTTGGAGGCCGCGTGGGATGCGGCGGCAGAACTATCCTGAGCATAGGCTCCAAGAGCGCCAAAGCAGGAGCCCAGGCCAAGAACGAGAGCGAATAAGGCTCCCTGTGCCCGTTTTGAAAACGAGTCCATATCCTCAGCAGGATAACAGAATCAAGATTTGCGCGCCGCCACTCGCTCCTGGGCGGTTGGTTGTAAAATGCCATCGGAAGAGACCAAGTAAGGTTTCGAATTGAAACAGGCGCAGATTGGGGTTTTGTTCCGAATTCTTAACACACTGGTAATTCTGTAGTACGCTGAACACAGGGGTTCCCACCTGGCACGGGGGAAACTGATGCAACCAGGGCTTCGTCTAAGGCAAGCCCGTGAAAAACTCGGCTTGACCTACCGCGACGTAGAACGAGCCAGCTATGAACTCGCCGCACACCGAGGGCGTCCGGATTTCATTCTCCACATCAGCCGGTTGGCGGACATTGAAAACCGGGGTGTCGTACCGGGTCTGCACAAGCTCTATACGCTGGCGACTCTTTACCATTTGAATCCGCTCGAAATCTTTCGCTGGTATGACGCCCCGCTAGAGGAATGCTTCCATGATGGCGCGTCTTTCGAGGTTCCACAAACCCATACCATGGCGGCTCCAACTTCCATGCGCGTCCCGTTGAAGTTTGACCCTGCTTTCGATCCACGAAGGACAGAACTTCTATCCCGAATGGTGGAGAAATGGGGGCACTTCGAAGGCGTACTGACCAACGGACACAGCCACCATATCTACGGATACATCGGGATAAACGACCGGCGCATGGTACCCATTCTCCGTCCCGGCAGTATCGTACTGGTGGACACTTCCAAGAATAGGATTGAGGATGGCGACTGGACCACGGAGCACGACCGGCCGATGTATTTTGTGGACGTACGAGCGGGCTACCGCTGCGGGTGGTTTCATCAGGACGGAGGGAAGCTGGTCATGCAACCGCACCCGCTCTCGCATTGCATGCCGGAAGCCTGGCGTACGCCGGAGGAGGCCGAAATCGTAGGCCAGGTTGCGGGGATCGTTACGCGTCTGAGTGGCTCGCGCTACACTGCTCGTGGAGAATTTCCAGCAGGGCCCGAAGATTAGAGAAAAACAGTTCTTTGAGATAATCCGGAGCGTTTTCGGGCAGGAGAACGCGGTAAGGCTCCAGTTGCCGCCAGTGAGAAACTACCTCGGCAAGCCCTCCCTCCATGGCCGCAAGGCAATTTCGCAGGTCCTCCAGTTGTTTCTCCAGGGGCATTTCCAGAATGCGCTCGAAAATCTGCTCGTGACATAGTTCCAGGGCCTGTTGTACCGCTGCTTCTGGGTACAGGGCAGCTAAGCCCTGGTGCTCATACCGGCCGCTAGATAAGTCCCGAAGGGAAGCTACGTAGACTAGCCGGGCGAAAGGTCCCGGAATACCTGCCAGCGAATTCAGAGTGAAGTCCTGAACCACTCTGCGGTTCTGCTGAAGTTTGCTGAGTGCTGGCACAGACCCTTCCGTTCCGAAATCAGAACATTTTCGAGTTCTAATCTCCCAGGCCCCTGGAAACCCTCATGGTCTACCGCCAGGAGGGTTCATTCATGAAAAAACTGCTGATCCTGTCGGTTCTTCTGCTGTTGGCTATCTTTATCCTACTGCCCTCAGCCGTTGTTGGCAAGTACAATGTAAGTAAACCTGCTATAGCTGACGGTTGGCCCCTGCCGCCTCCAATCCCGCCCAGCACAAGTACGAACACCTTGGTCGCAGACGGCTGGCCTCTGCCGCCTCCCCCGCCAAGCCCAAGCAGCACGAATACACTGGTGGCTGACGGGTGGCCGCTGCCGCCGCCTCCACCTTCACCTTCAGGCGCGAGCGTAAGTACACTGCTTGCTTAATCGACATCGGCCTGATTGTTTCAGTACTTTGGACACTGCGGGGCGCGTACTAATTAGCTATTTACCATACGATTGACAAATGCTAGTATGCGCCCGGCATGTCTCAGGCCCTCACATTCGAACAGGTGCTGTGGGGCTTTACCTTCTTTCTGAACGCTGGCCTCGTCGTACTCCTCATATCCCGAAAGAACTACCGGTTTCTTCCCTTTTTCTCTCTGTACCTGCTTGTGAACCTTTTCCAAGGTGTCGTCATCTTCGAGTCCTACAAAATCTGGGGATTCTTCTCTCCAGAAGCCCAGGAAATTGCGTGGAGCGCACAGGGATTGGTGAGCCTGCTACGAGCTACGGCAGTGGCAGAAATTTGCTATCTGGTACTTGCGAAATTCACTGGTATCTGGCGGCTGGCATGGCGCCTGCTCGCAGGAGCAGCAGGGCTGGTGGCATTGTACACGTGGGCCGTTTCGAGAGGAAGTTGGCAATCTGCCATATTGAACCTGGACCGCGGCCTTGAACTGGTCATGGCCACAGTGATCGTCCTACTCTTTGTGTTTGTCAGGTATTATGAAGTAGCCGTGCAGCCTGCCATCCGCACGCTGGCGGTTGGCTTTTTCCTGTATTCAGCCTTCCGCGTCCTGGATGATTCCCTTTTGGAGCGGTTTCTGCACACTTACCTGTCCCTCTGGAATCTGCTAGGGACGTTAACTTTTTTGTCGAGTCTGCTACTCTGGATCTGGGCCTTGCGTTTAAAACTGCAGAACACGATATCGGAGCCCGAGTTGCTTCCGGAAGATCACTATCGCTCGCTGTCCCCCGCGATCAATGCTCGCTTAAAGAACCTAAACGAGCGATTGGGCCATTTCTGGGACGCGGAGGGGGAGAACACTTGAGCCTCACCTTTTATTTTTTCTTCGCAATCATCGCCATCCTCCTTGTCATGTTCGTGTGGTCGCTGAGAAGCCCAAAGAGACACGGTCATCCAGCGCCGCAGTCCGAGATGCCACAAGACCTTCAGGGAAGCAGCCACGTTACGCATTTGCCGCAAATCCGGCGCGCGCTTGCGCCTGCGGACTACGAGTTCGCGTCCACAAGGATTCCTCGGGAAGCGTTGCGACGAATGCGCCGTGAGCGCCAGCAAGTTGCGCTCGCGTATCTTTCTGCTTTGCGAGCGGAACTTGGCAGGCTTCTGCGGACCGCGAGAGTGATTGCGGCGCTCTCGCCGGAAGTTGCTGCGGGCCAGGAATTGGAACGAGCACTCTTGACTGTAAACTTCCTTTGGCGATATCGAATGATTCGAATGTGCGTACGGGCAGGCTTCACGCCCCTGCCACAAATCAGCGATCTGAGTAATCTACTGAGTGCGTATAGCGTTCGCGTCGAAGAAGCGATTAGAGAACTGGGCGAGCGCGCGGCGATGGTGGCGGACCTGGTTTCAGCGCCCGATCGGCGCCGCATTCACCCTGTTTAGAAGCAGTTCGTCCACAGCGGCGAGAAGTTCGTTCACCTTGAAGGGTTTTTGCAAGGTCCGCAAGTTACTTTCATCAATCTTTCCCGCGGCCGCCCCAGAAGGCGCTATTGCGCACATCCAAATAAGCCTGTGAGAGAGCTCGGGCTTATGCTGGGCTAGCCAATTCTCCAGTCCACCTCCGTTAGAAGCGTCAGCGACCTGAAAGTCAGCCACAATCACGTCGAACTGCTGCTGTTCCAGCGCCGTGCGGGCCTCTTCCATGTTTCTGGCCGCGCGAACGAGATGATCTCGGCCGCGCAGAAAAGTGCTTACGGCTTCCAGCACGGACTCGTCGTGATCCAGCAGGAGGATATGCGCATTTTTGATGGGATCGGCTTTGGGGGCGTCAAGGAGCGAATCAGTAGCAGCAACAGGCTGGCACGGCAGATCGATGGTGAAGCTAGCGCCGCTGCTAGGCACGTTTCGCACGCGAATCGTTCCACCGTGCTCTGTAACGATGCCGTAGCAGATGCTCAAGCCGAGGCCGGTTCCCTTTCCTACCGGTTTGGTGGTGTAGAAGGGATCAAACACCCGCGAGGGATCTTTAACACCGGGACCATTGTCGGTGAATTCGATGATTAGCCGCTCGCCTTCTATGGCCGTACGGACCCAAAGGTCACCTTCGGTAGCACCTTCCAAGATGGCGTCTACTGCATTGTTCACCATGTTCAGAAAGACCTGCTGCAATTGATGAGGATCCGCAGCCGTTATCGGCAGGTCGGGAGCCAGGTCGAGATGAACACGAATATTGTTCATGCGCAGATCGTAATCTCGAAGCGCAAGGGTTTCCTCAAGGGCCTGGTTTATCTTCACCGGAATCCGCTCGGGCTTGTGCTGGCGGGCGAAACTCAGGAGGTTCTGCACGATCCGGTGAGTGCGCTGCGCTTGCTTATAAAGTTTTTCCGAGTACTCCATGCCCTGCGGCCCCAACTGTCCGCTGGAGGTTAGCAATTGGCTGTACCCTAAGATGGCGGTGAGCGGGTTGTTCAGTTCGTGAGCAACACCGGAAATGAGTTGTCCCACAGCAGCAAGCCTTTCACTGTGAAGCAACTGCTCTTGCGTTTTGCGAAGGTTCTCATACGCTTGGCGCGTTTCCTCATAAAGGATAGAGCGATCGATCGCACTGGAAATCTGGCTGCCGACGGCAATGAGCAGGTTTACATCGGCGGGAGAAAACTCGCGCGGCGTGCGTGTTCCCACGACCAATCCGCCGATCACGCGGTCCTTGGACCAAAGAATCATAATATAAGCAGTGGCAATCCCTTCTTTGATTTGAGCATCGCGAAAAACGGCAGGCAGAGGTAGGCCCTGGGCAGAGATAAAAGTTGCGTGCGCATCCTTGATGTGCTGCAGCAACTCCGGCTTAACCGATACCAGAGGAAAATGACGCGAATATTCAGAGCGGTGGCCAGCAGCGGCCACGCGACGCAACTTGGTACCGCTTTCATCGAAAAGGTAAAGCGAAGTGGCATCCAGGTTGAAGAGTTCGGCCATTTGACGCACCGTTCGATGCAGCGAATCGCTGAGGTCCAGCGATTCCGTCAAAGTCTGAGCGATGGAATTCAACACCATGAGTTCGCGGTTGCGCCTGCGAATCTCCAGTTCCGCTTGTTTGCGCTCCGTTATGTCCTGAAGGAAACCCTGGTAGGCGGTCACGTTCCCCGCGGCGTCGCGCACGGTGATGGAGGATTCCAGCATGATGCGTACTTCACCGTCCTTACGGCGCATTTCAAATTCGAAATCGGCCACTGCGCCATGTTCGTGCAAAAGTTTCTTGAGTCGCTCGCGGTCGGCAGCATTCTTGTAAAACGCCCCCGGAATATCGACCGCGAGCAATTCATCGCGGCTCTCATAGCCGGACATGCGCAGCAAGGCGTCGTTGAAGTCGAGGAACCGGCCTTGCGGCGTGGAAATGAAAACGCCTTCCTGCACATTGGAAACCAGTGTGCGATACTTTTCTTCCGCCCGCTTTCGTTCCGTAATGTCTTTCAACACATGGACGGTGCCAAGGTCTTGGCCGCTCGGATCCGCAAATTTCGAGTTGGACGCGAGAAAATATCCAGAGAGCCATGGGTCTGGATTATCTCCTTCGCCGGCGACTCCTTCGCAATACGGACAAACCTTAAAGGCAACGTTTTTGACGGGAAGAAGCTCAGCAACACTCCAGCCAACCATGGCCTCGCGCTCGCGGCCCAGAAGCTGGCGCAATCGTTGGTTGCCCCGCAAGATGCGACCCTGCCCGTCGTGGACCAGGATTGGGTCGCCAATGGAATCGAAGGTGTATTCCCACTGGCGCCGCACCGTTGCAACCTGCTCAAACAAACGCACATTTTCGAGCGTCATTCCGAGCAGGTTAGCCATATTCACAAGATACGAGAGTTCGCCGGGAGCGAAGCGTTTGCTTTCTCTCGTGCCGATCGCGATAACGCCCAGCGGTCCGTTCTTGCCCGGAAGCGCCAGCGTCACCAGCGACTTGACGCGTGCTTCGTCCAATCGTTTTTGCGCAGCAGGGTCCCACTCGTCTTGCGACTCCAGAAATTGGCATTCCTCTTTCAAAACACGCTGCGCCCATGGCTCCAGAACGGAAACCTTACGGTATTTCGCAAGGAATTGAGGCTCGAACCCCACAGAAGCACAAGCCACCAGTTGAGTGTCTTTGCCCTCGCCCTCTTTCAGTCGAACGATTCCGTGTGTCGCGTCTAAGCTGCCCACCAATTGTGTAAGCACCTGGTCAATTACATCTTGTACTGAAAGAGTCTGCGTACTGGCCGCAGTCAGCAGCGACAGCCGACGCATCTTATCGTTTAATTCTTCGCTCCGAGTCCGTTCGCTTTCGAGCACTACCACAACCATGGCAATGCCCAGAGCCACACCTAAAATATGATCGAACGAGATGCGCAACAATGAATAGGGATGCTCCGGCCAGCGGGGGCGGTCCAGTCCATGCAAACCAAGGAGAAGAAACGCGCCAGCAAGAAGCTGCAAACCGTGTCCCCGCCGAATCACGGGAGATCGCAGCAGCAGAAAACCGGCAGCTAGGCAAACCACACTTTCCAAAACAGAGGTTCCCCAATGGACGGAGGCAAAGCGCTGGGGCCCGATTCTTTCGACGGAATAAACTGCGACCAGAATTAAAGTGATGAGAGGAAACGCAGAATAAATGCGGCGGTCCGAGCCCGCTATGCTGTTCACTACAGCAACCAGGAAAAGCAGCAAAGCGGCGGTCTGGGCCATCAGACCTGTGAGTCGAAGACCCGCGAGCGGCTGTACGAGGAACGCCACTTCACAGATAGCCGAAAACGTGAAGCAAAACCACCCGGCAAGCCAGAAACGGAAATAGCTTCCCTGCTGCTCGCGGCGAAAAAGGGAGAAAAGCACCAGTAGAATGACGAAGGCACTGGCTTCGAAGAAAGCGATTCCGAGCAGGCCCTGGTTCTGCAACACGGTACGCCGCCTCCCTGCCGGACGTGCCGTCACTGTGGCGTTTATGCTGCCTCAAATCCTGGGTAGACGGCGAAAAGCTCTGAATGGATGACCCTTTGACGCTAACATGCTATTTTCCGACAGGGCAAGGGGCCG
>JAWOLO010000213.1:0-2562 GCA_033853375.1 Terriglobia bacterium | reverse complement strand
GGTGCTGAGCCAGGAGGAAGTCTCGCGTCTGATCAACGCAGCCGGGACACTGTTTCGACGGACACTGCTGATGACGCTCTACGGCACGGGCATGCGACGCACCGAAGTGTCCCAGCTAAAGGTTCGGGACGTCGACAGCAAGCGCATGATGATTCGGGTGGAACACGGGAAGGGCGGTGTCAGCCGGGACCTTCCACTCAGCCCCGCCCTGCTCGAAACACTCCGGGAATACTGGCGTTGGAAAAAACCTCGAACATACTTGTTTCCCGCGCAGCAACGCGGCAAGGAGGGGCCGATCTCCGATAAGACCGTGTGGTACGCGTGTGCCGAAGCAGCGCGCCATGCTGGCATCACCAAGCACGTGACACCGCACACCCTGCGTCACAGCTGGGCTACTCACTTGCTCGAAGCCAGGCACCGATCTACGCACTATCCAGATTTTGCTTGGCCACGGCGATTTGGAGACTACCGCCAAGTATTTGCACTTGTCGCAGCGGCACCTGCACGCCGTTGCGAATCCGCTAGAGACTCTGTCTCTTTCCAGCGTTCAAGAAGCTAGCCGCAGTTACCACCGCAAGAAATAGGCATGACGCGGCCGGCCCTCGAGGTGGCCGACATCCTCCGCGCGCAGGGCGACCACTTCCTGGATCGCTATCGATCCAGCTTTGATTTTCAGCAGTGCAAAGCGTTTCGTGCCATTCAGCGGTGCCGCACGGCAGCGCTGGGCGGTCATGTGGATGTGTGTTCTCAGTGTGGCCGCCAAGAGATTTCCTATAACTCCTGCCGAAATCGAAACTGCCCCAAGTGCCAGACGCAAGCACGCCAGCGCTGGCTGGCAGCCCGAGAACGAGAACTTCTACCCACGGACTACTTCCATGTTGTGTTCACCGTACCTCACGAGCTGAATGTGCTGGCCCTGGACCACCCGCGTTTGTTCTACGATCTGTTGTTCACTACTAGCGCTCAGACCTTGCTTGAGGTCGCTGCCGATCCTCATCACTTGGGCGCAAAGATTGGCGTGATCTCCATTCTGCACACCTGGGGACAGAACCTGTTGCTCCATCCTCATATTCACTGCGCCATTCCCGCTGGGGGACTATCGCCGGACCACGCTCGCTGGATTCGTTCTCGTAAAAGTTTCTTCTTGCCGGTGAAAGTCCTCAGCCGCGTCTTTCGCGGGAAATTTCTCGCCGGTCTGAAACGCCTGTACCACTGCCGGGAACTTTATTGTGCTGGTCCGTCTGCCGCGCTTGCTGATCCCCAACAGTTCGCCCAACTGCTGCGCCGCCTGCACCGTCAGGACTGGATCGTCTATGCTAAGCCAGCCTTTGGCGGTCCGACGCAGGTGTTGCGCTATTTGGGGCGATACACCCATCGCGTGGCCATTTCCAACCACCGCTTGTTGGCATTCGACGGAGAGCACGTCACCTTCCGCTGGAAGAACTACTCCCACGGTGGCAAGCAGGGTCAGATGAAGCTCAGGACCTACGAGTTCTTGCGCCGTTTCTTCCTGCATGTGCTGCCCAAAGCGTTCGTGCGCATCCGTCACTTCGGATTTCTCGCCAACCGCTTCCGCGCTGCTCGAGTATCCCTTTGTCGTCAACTGCTCGCACCGCTTTCCGGCACCGCCGCTACAGAAACAACTGCCGCTCTCTGCGAGAATTCGCTTTGGCATTGCCCCACATGCGGCGCGGCGATGATCATCCTGCAAAGATTCACGGCTGCAGAACTGTCTCTATGGGTGCGCTTCGACTCTTCATAAGATCTCGACCAAGACGTCCCTTTGACATGCTCCAGCTTGTCGCCGCACTCGTGTGCTCGTCCCCCACGCTTGAGCTACCACGCATTCCTCTGACAACCGTTTCTGTGGCCATCTCCAGCACCGTAGACCATCTTTCCCGATTCCATACGGTCGCTCCACAGCCCGCCCTCTCCTTTATCGGTACCAAACTACGATTCAATCCCCATAGCTCAACGCGTCCGTCGCAATCGCCAGCGGCTTCCTTCTAGTCTCCTTATCGAAAATGCCTCGGAGGAACTCCTCGATGCACGGACACTTTTCTTGCCGAGGCATTTCCGATCAAGGCTAGCGACTTTCCAGTCAAGTGGCCGCAGTGACGTTGCCCAAGTGCAGCTTAAAGCTATGTGGTCATAGACGACGGTCTCAAGAACCGTCGCGTAGCTGGCTGCAACGGAGTATGAAACCGTTGCTCGCGTGGGAAAGCTTGTCGGGATACTGGCCCGACGAGCTATCAGATACTCCTCGCAGCGCCTTCAAATTAGGATACTTGGAACCCTAGCCTCTTCAGGTGCCCGTTTAGTGCCCCCAAAAAAATCATCAATCTATCGAACGACCGACCTCCGGGCATTGCACCAGAAGGTCGGCTATATGAATCCACGATTTGTGCCGATCGCATTTTGGTAGAACGGTCTGGGAAACCGGATTCGACGTTTCACTTAGGGTCTGTGATCCCTCCTCCATCGTCGTACTTGCCAGGAACAAAGAGTCGTTGGACTCGCGCCCCACAGGCTCTTTCAGATAACCCCTTCCCCTCAGAGCGT
>JAWOLO010000212.1:0-3822 GCA_033853375.1 Terriglobia bacterium | reverse complement strand
GCACTGAGCCTTACTCCCGCCGCGATTCGCCGACATCTTGAAGGGGAAATCACAATCGGTTTGTACGCGATCAATCCGGCAACCCAACGATCCAAGTGGGTCGCCATAGACGCCGACTATGCCGATGCGATGGAAGACCTGCTCAAGCTGCAATACTCTCTACAGCTAGACAAAGTAGAAGCGGCCCTCGAGACGAGCAAGCGCGGTGGTCACCTATGGATTTTCATGGAGAGACCGGTCTTAGCGCGCGAGTGTCGAATCTACATTTACAACTTGGCATTGAAGCTAGGAATGCGAGTTAAGGGCATTGGCTTGGCCGAAGGCATTGAAGTTTTCCCGAAGCATGATGAGCTGGGGGCCGGCGAGTTCGGAAACGCAATCCGAGGCCCGCTTGGAGTTCACCGTGGCGCAAACCGGCGCTACTGGTTTTACGGAGCGGACTACGACCTGAAAAAACAAATTGCGTACCTCAACCGGCTTCGCAAGCTGAGTGAAGAACAGCTGCGCCGCTTCACCATCGACAAAACCCTTCCCTCGGAGTTTGATCGGAAGCGTTCTTCACGGACCAAGTTTGTGCCCGCGGCTCCCTCCGGACACGAGTTTCGCATCTTGGAGCACGTGGGCAAGGTTCGAAAGGTTGGTCGGAACTACGTGACGCAATGTCCGTCCTGTGCCACAGTCGGACAAGACCGAAGCGGCGACAACCTGGCCATCTCCATTGACGATCCGCCGAAGTACCTCTGCTGGGCTGGCTGCACAAAAGAAATGATTCGCCGGGCAGTGGGCTGCCCCATTCCAATTCGGCGAACAGCGTGAGGATACTTTCGTGAAACAAAATCAAGACCTGCTTGCACATCGCGGACTCCGCTTACCGAGGAACACTCTTCGCTGCCTGGACAGAGTGGGAATATTTGCGCAATCCCATGTAAGCCTTGAGCACCAGCACCTGGCGCAGCGCTATGTGGTTCGCGGAATCGAATCCGGCGGCGCCATTAAGGAACTCGGCCGGTACGTTACTTTCTGTGGGCCGGACGGTGAGTCGTTGGCGCATCTCCATCCGATCGACGCCATCGGAGTGAACGGACTCCATGCTGTAGTGGTTGCTCCGGTTCTTGTGCGAGTCGAGTTGCTTCGCTCTGGTCGCACCTGCCAACTGCTGATCACAAGGCATGAACCAGGAACGGCCGAGAGCGGGCGCCGGCCGTCTTTGAAGAACAGTGTTTTGTTTCGCGGGGTGAACGGCTTCTTGGATTCGAGCCGTACCGAAAAGAGCGGTCACGCAGTTTCCTCGACGCTGCCTCAGTTTTGGACGCGCGGCGGAGAGAAACAACAGATCCCTCCTCAGTTTGTCGCTGGAGTGCTGGCAGCGACCAAAGGCGCCACGTGCGTCGGATGCTCACATACGCACTTCTCGGTGACGTCACCCCCAGTCACTCTAGACAGCGGCGTCCCATGAGCCAAGACGGGAGGGAGACATGGAAACCGCGAATCCAAACGATCGGGCACCCGCTGAAGTTCCAGCCGTTAAGCGGGGGAAACCAGAGGAGAGTCTACCTGTTGGAGAGGCGGAACAGCGCGAACTGCTTGCTCGTGCCCAGAGACGGAGGCTTGCTGACGAGAGAACATCGATCACGCACAAGTTTTCCATTGCAGGTCACGAGGGCTATATCGTTGTCGGAATGTACCAAGAGGGAACGCCGGGCGAAATCTTTATCAAGATGGCAAAGGAGGGATCCACGCTCTCAGGCTTTATGGATGGACTGGCGCTTTCGATCTCGACCGGTTTGCAGTACGGCGTGCCACTCAAGGCCCTGGTAGACAAGCTAACCAACACCCGCTTCGAGCCCTCGGGATTCACCGCGAATCCGAACATCCGCTATGCAAGCTCGGTGCTCGATTACATTGCGCGATGGCTCGGCGGAAAGTTCCTGTCGCCGGAATATCTCAAGCCGTGGGCCGTCATGAACGATCAGGGAGCAGTTCACTCCCTGAGTAGCTCAGCAGCTGTCAAGTTAGCACAACCCGATCCCATTCAGAGGAGCGACGGGAAAGGGCCAGCCGGGGATGCACCTTCATGTCCGACGTGCGGCATGCTCATGGCGCCGAACGGCTCTTGCTACAAGTGCGTCAACTGCGGGAGTACGAGCGGCTGCTCGTGAAACCTGCTTTCGGCGCGGCGCTTAGCGTCGAGCCGCCAGATGTAACGAGGGACCAGGCGCTTAGTTTTCGAATCACGACACAGCGATCTGTTTCCGAAGCTTGTAAGAAAAGCCACCATCAGATCCTCCTCTGAATAGGTCTACTTCCGCAGTCATTTGTCCTCTGCTGTCCTCACATCGCAGCAAAGCTCCATTCACAGAGAAACGAGGTGTAAACCGATGAGTACGTGTGTCACCGCAGTTGGCCACCTCAGGAAGCTTCGCGGCGGATCGCAGCCCCATCTTCTTGTTGGTTCTGACGGCGATTGTTACGTCACAAAATTTGCGAACAATCCTCAGCACATCAGGGTACTTGCCAATGAGATGTTCGCCGGCCAGATTGCCCGCCAACTCGGCCTACCGGTTGCAACATCGGGAGTGATCGACGTATCTGAATGGTTTATCCGCGAGACGCCAGAACTCTGCATCGAAATAAGACAGGGAAAGTTTCCCTGCAGCCCCGGCAGGCATTTGGCATCACGCTACCTGAGCGATCCGGAAATTGGCCCGGTCTACGACTACTTGGCGGACCCAGATCTGCAGAAAGTTACGAATCTTGCCGACTTCCCGCGCGTGCTCGTCCTGGACAAGTGGACTGCAAATTGTGATGGACGGCAGGTGGTGTTCACTCCAGATCCCATCTTCAGGGACAGGTATCTAGCCACATTCGTCGACCAGGGGTTCTGCTTCAATGCAGGCGAGTGGAATTTTCCGGACGCGCCGTTGAGAGGCGCCTACTCGCGGAACTGCGTGTACCGCATCGTGACTGACTGGGGGGCTTTTGAGCCGGCACTCAGTCGTGCCGAAAAGATGAGCCTGGATGAGATTTGGCGCTTTGCGCGCGAGATTCCTGAGGAGTGGTATGAGCACGATCTGGAGGGTCTGAGCAGGATCACCGAGGCGCTGTATAGGCGGCGTTCACAGATTCGTGGCCTGATTACTGATTTTCGTGAGTCAACGCGAAATCCGTTTCCCAACTGGGGGAATCGTTGACCAGGTCTTGAGAGTTCTGCACGAACTGAAACTGAATGACTGACAAGTTGCCCTCCCTCGTGTCCTGACGATTCCCTTGCCCCAATTATGCAATTGCCTCGATTGGCGGGCATTGGAAACTACATGAAAAGGAGATTCACGAAATGGAGCAGTCCCAACTCTTGGCTCACTGTGGAGCGTCAAAGATCACCCGCGAGGAATTGAAGGTGGTCCCGACGCCCTCGGGGAGTCCAACTCATCAACCTATTCCACATTACGAGATTGTCGGGGCGTTGGTCGAAACCCTGAGCTACCGGCAGATCTCCGTGGTGCGGGAGGAGTACGCGGTTTCAAGCGACGGCATGAAGATGTTCGGCGTCCTTGACCTCGAAACCACTTTCGACGGATGCCGGTTTTCGGTCGGCATCAGAAACTCTAACGACAAGTCCATGCGCTTGGCCCTCACGGTGGGCTACCGCGTACTGGTGTGCGACAACATGGCGTTTTATGGGGATTTCACTCCCGTACTCGCCAAACACACGAAGCACCTCAGCCTCGTGGATATCCTCGCAGTGGGGGTGGAGCGCATGCAACGGAACTTCGAGCCGATGAGGAAGCAGGTTGAGTTCTGGAAAGGAACCCGCCTTCTAGA
>JAWOLO010000211.1:0-64703 GCA_033853375.1 Terriglobia bacterium | reverse complement strand
CTTCTTCCGCCCGGCGGCCCTAAACGCATGCCGGTCTAAAAAACAGCGCAATCCTACGATTTCGCGAAAGGACAGCAGCAGTGAAAACGCGGTTGACCGAGGAATTTGGAATTCGTCATCCGATTCTGTGCGCGCCGATGGCGTTGATCGCAGGTGGGCGATTGGTCGCGGCCGTTTCGGATGCCGGTGGCCTCGGAATCCTGGGCGGCGGATACGCGGGCGCGCTCGGTGGCGAGCCCGACTTGGAGAAAGAACTTGCGCTCGTGAAAGGGCGCAAGTTTGGGGTCGGATTCATCACCTGGGCGCTTGATCGCGCGCCGCAAGCGCTAGACGAAGCCCTGAAGCATTCTCCGTATTGCATGTTTCTCTCCTTCGGCGAGCCGAAGACGTACACAAAGAAGGTTCACAATGCCAAGGCCAAGTTAATCTGCCAGGTGCAAACTTTGCGACAAGTTGAACAGGCGCTCGAGGCCGAGGCAGACGCGATTGTCGCGCAGGGCACGGAAGCGGGCGGGCATGGCGCCAGTCGCTCGACGCTGCCATTGGTCCCGGAAGCGGCGGATTTCTTGGCAAAGCACGCGCCTAAAACGCTGCTGCTTGCGGCAGGCGGAATCGCTGATGGCCGCGGACTTGCCGCTGCGCTGATGTTGGGAGCTGATGGTGTGCTCGTTGGAACGCGCTTCTGGGCTGCGGCGGAAGCGCTCACGCCGCAAGCGATGATCGACCGCGCAGCACGGGCCTCGGGCGACGACACGGTGCGCTCAAAAGCGATTGATGCGCTGCGCGGCGTTCCGTGGCCGCAGGAGTTTTCCTTTCGCGTTCTAAAAAACAAATTCACCGACGAGTGGGCGCACCGGGAAGCGGAAGCCGCAGCATCGCGCGGCAGCCTCGCAGAAGCCTACGCCGAGGCACGCAAGCAGCAGAATTTAGACATGTATCTGACCGTTGTTGGCGAAGCTACGGGACTGCTTCACGACCGGCCCAGTGCTGCGAGCATCATCGAAGGCATGGTCACGCAGGCGGAATCTTTGCTGAAACGTGGCGCCTCGCTCGATTTCCGTACTTCCAAGGCTGCTTCCTGAAAAACCGAGTCCGATGACGAAGCCGAAAAAAACAAGACGGAATCCCCCAGCCGGGCAAAACGCGCGGGCCATGCGCGAGCGGCCGAAAATGCCGCCGATTTCGGAAGAAATGAAGCAGTGGTCGGCGATGCTAAAGACGGAAGTGAGCGGCTGGCCGCAGATATCTACCAAGCCGATGTTCGGCATGATGGGCCTTTACCGGCGCAAGAAAATTTTTGGAGGCCTGCCCGTCACTCGGGGATTCGACACGCCCAATTCCGTCATCTTTCGGTTTGATCCTCTGCCGTCCGATTTAGAGCGACGCGCCCAGGAGGATTCACGCGTCACGCCAGGAAAACGCTGGTTTTCGTTCGATGTGCGCTCTGCCGCGGATCTTCGTGATGCGCTGTGGTGGCTGAACCAGGCCTACGAGCGCACGAACTAAGAATGCTCATTTTCTGTGATGGCTCAAAAATTGCCGCCGCGTTTAGCTGAATCAGAAAGACGTTTGTTTAATGTGGGAGTTACGAATCCCAAGTCACCGGTCACTCTTTCCATACCGCTGAAATCAAGTTGCGCAAGTTCGCGCTAAGCTTAAAAGAGAGAAACCCTCAATAAGCCCATGGACACGCATTCCATCGTGATCGTCAGCCTGCACTCGCCCAAAGAAAAAGTGTGGGGCGAATTGCTGGCCATCAATCCTTCCGGGCTCACGCTGCGCGGCATCGACCTGAATTCGTTCGACCATTTCATCCGCCAGATGAATGAACCCGACGGCGAGCGCATGGGATTCCCGACCGTGTTCTTTCCCATGCACCGCGTCGAGCGCGTTTCGCTCGACGAACCCTCGGGGTCCATTCCCTCGATGAATGAGCTTTTTGCGCGCAAGCTGGGCCGTTCCTTGCAGGAGTATCTCGCCCAATTTGCTTGAACAGATGGTTCATGCGCGGATGGTCCTGGATTTTTTTGAAAAGCAGATCCCTCGCTGCGCTCGGGATGACAATTGATCGCTTTCTTCAACAGGCTGCAAACTTCAAGAGAAGCAGGACATGGAAAACTTCAAACTTTTGGTGGCACCGACTTGCTTGATTCATGCGCTGGACTGCAGATGTTTGGATTCCCCTTTAGCAGCAGAGGGCCGAGTTGCCTGAAAATGAGCCCTGAATTACGCTATTCGTAAGCACCATGAAGGGCCGAATCTGGACCGTACCCAATCAAATCACCTTTCTCCGGCTTTGCATTCTGCCGTTCTTCCTGATTTTCGTGTCGTACGAAAAATATAAATGGGCCCTGCTGATTCTGGTGATTGCAGGACTCTCCGACGGCATCGATGGCCTCATCGCGCGGCAATTCAACCAAAGCTCCTCGCTTGGCGCTTATCTCGATCCCATCGCCGATAAACTCCTGCTCTCATCGTCGTTCATCGTTCTGGCTTTCGATAAGCAGATTGCGTGGTGGTTCACCATTCTGGTGCTAAGCCGCGACCTGCTCATTCTGATCGTGGCGGCCGTGATCATTCTGGCCTCCGGCTACCACCCGTTTCCCCCGAGCATTTATGGCAAAGTCACGACGTTTTCCCAAATCGTATTGGTTTTTTCCGTTGTGCTGGAGGCCGCGTATCCCTCGTTCCATCTCGACCTGTTCAACCGCTTCCTCGTTTACTTTGTCTCCGCGCTTTGCGTCATCTCGGGCGTGCATTATTCGTTCACCGTTGCTCGCCGGCTCAACCTGCCTTCGCAACCGCTTTAGAACCGACGGATTTCAAAAGTCTAAACCAAGATTCCGAAATTGAAAGCAGATCCCTGCCCTGCTTGCCCGCCTGCTGCGGGCAGGCAGCAGGCAAGCTGCGGCAGGCAGGCCTCCGCTCCGGTGATGCGCACGGAGCGCTCAACGCGCGCCTCAGGCTGCGCAGGAGCGCACCCTAAGGGTCGGGATGAGAGTCTCTGTGATGCTAAGCCCGGAGAAAAATGCAGCTTCGGCGAAGTGTCTGTGTTCTATCCGCGGCCGGGAAGCGGATCATGGAAGTGCATAAACATCAGAATAAAACACCCAAGGACGACAATTCCGGCGAGCCATCCGAGAGCATGGGCAGTGCGAACCTCGTTGACGTTCATTGGTTTTCGGTCGGCAAAGACTTTTCCCAAAACAAATCCCAAAGCCAATCCACCACCGTGCGCATAGTTATCGATCCCGATCCCAGAAAAACCCAGAAAAAAGAGAATGGCCACGGAAGTAATCAGGCGCGAGCGCATTTCGCGCATGTAAGCGCCACCGCGCTTAGTGGTGATCGCCAATAGCAAGCCAACAAGCCCCAGTAACGCGCCGCTGGCTCCGAGCGAATAATTGCCGAAGAAAGCGCTGATCAGAAAACCAAACATTCCGGTCACAACATAGAAGAACAGGTACCGCGCCGATCCATACAGCTCCTCCAACGCTGGGCCAAGCTGCATCAGGGCCATCATATTGAAACCGATGTGAATCAGTCCGCCGTGGAGAAACATGGCAGTGGCCAGGCGCCACCATTCGTTCAGTCCAAAAATGGCGGGGCCGAAGCTCGCGCCCAGGCGGTACATGGTCTCGCCACTCATGCCCCAAAGGATTTTGGAAAAACTGCCGACGCCCTCGTTCACCATGGCCAGCCAACTGACGCCAAACATCAGAATGTTAGCGATCAGCAGAACGGTGGTGACGGGCGCTTCGTTTTCGCCAAAAATTCCGGAAACGTGCTTACTGAGGGCGGCGAGAGAAAAGCGGAGATTGGCGCCGCATTCGTGGCAGCGCGTGACTTTGATGCCTACCAGCGCGCCGCAGACGGGGCAGAGCTTCGGACGGGGCGGTTGCTCACCGCCGAAAAATCCGCGCATGGCATTTTTCCATCGTTCCAATCGCCACTGCCAACGGTAGGGTAGGGTCAACCGTCCTCCTTGCGGTCAGGAAAGGGCATTTCTATAATACAGAAATCGCGCGAAATATCGCGGTGGAAGGCCAGGGGTAGCCAATGGGGCGATTCGAAGAATTCGGCAAACGCATCGACGACGAAGTCGGCCGGTGGAAAGGTATGAAAAACTTAGAAGATTTCGGAAAACGGGTGGACGAAGAACTGGCGCGGCTCAAAACTTTTATGAAGGAAGACGTTGCGCCGGAAACCGAGAGGCGCACAGCGCAGTTCTTGCGCGAAGTGTCCGAGAAACTTGGCGAAGCGGCGAGCTGGCTCGAAGAGCGCAACGCCGCGCGCAGTTCGAAGAAAACGCAGGATTCCCCCAAGCCCTAAATACAGGCGGGTCTTTGAAGAACCCACGCAAGAGGTCTCGCAAAGCGAGAAAGGTGAGTGGGCGGGGAACTCCCTCCATTGACGCGCGGAGCCTGCGTAGGATTCTTTATTTCGGCTCGACAAGTTTGTTTTTGTTGTCCCTAGCCGGTGCGGGATGCGCGGGGCGCAGGCCCATTGCGAGCCGGCCACCATCGCAGCCTACAAGTACACTTCCGGGAACCGAGGAATCCGCGAAGCGTTCGACGGATGTGCCCGAGGCGCCTTCCAGTCCACGAGGGAGGCGCGACAGACCGATTGCGGCGCCTGCTCCGGTCGGGTACATGGAAGAGGGGAACGCTTCCTGGTATGGCGAGCCGTTTAATGGGAGGCGCGCTTCGAACGGCGAAATCTACGACATGTACAAATTCACGGCGGCGCATCGCACGCTGCCGTTCGATACCATGGTGCGAGTGACGAACCTGAACAACGGAAGAACCACGACGGTTCGCATCACGGACCGCGGGCCGTTTGTGCAGGATCGCATTATCGATCTTTCATTGGCGGCGGCGCGGGAGATTGATTTAGTGGGTCCAGGAGTTGCGCCGGTGCGCGTGGAAGTGCTGGGCAACGTGGATCCCACAGTCGGATTTTTCACGGTGCAGGTGGGAGCTTTCAAAGATCGGGGGAATGCGGAGCGGTTGCGCGACCGGTTGAATGCTTCGTATTCGCCGATTTTCATCCAGCAATATGATGCGCCGGACGGGACTTATTACCGCGTCCGAGTGGGAAGAATTTCGGGCGAGGATGCGGCGCGGCAGTTCAGCGCACAACTGAGCGCGCGTGAAGGCTTTACTCCGTACGTGGTTCGTCTTGATCCCGAGACTCCAGCGGGAAGAATCCGATGAATTCGAACTGCCCGTTTTGCAAGATTGGGGCGAAGCAGATTCCGTCGAAGATTGTCTACGAAGATCCGGAACTGTTTGCGTTTGAGGACATCAGCCCGCAGGCTCCCACGCATATTCTGATTTGCCCGCGGAAGCATTTTGAATCACTGACGGATGCGAGCGCGGAAGATCAGGCGATACTTGGCAAATTGCAGCTTGTGGCGGCGCAGCTAGCCCGCGAACGGAAGCTCCTTGGAGGGTACCGAACTGTGCTGAATAATGGCGCGGGCGCCGGCCAGTCGGTTTTTCATCTGCACCTGCACCTGCTGGGTGGGAGACAATTCCGCTGGCCGCCGGGGTAAGCCGGTTGTTAGTTTTCAGTCCTTAGTTTTTGGTTCGGAAGCCAGGTCCCTGTTGTGGACGCGTTGTGCTTCTGCAAGGGGGGAACCAGTTTCATCGTTCGACTGAACTGGGTGCCCTTTGAAATATACTAGAGCGCAAGCAGGCTCGAAAAGATGATCGATAACACTCAGGCGGTGCTGCGCAAGACGCCGCTCTTCGCGAGTCTAACTCCGGAGGAAATGCAGGCGCTAGCAGCTAGAACGAGCAAGAAGCGCCTGCAACGAGGCGAATTGCTCTTCGGCGAAGGAGATCCTTGCGCGGGATTGTTTCTTGTGGCGTCGGGCAAGATGCGCATTTTCAAGCTCTCGGCCTCGGGACGGGAACAGGTGCTGGCGATCGAGGGGCCGGGCAGTTCGTTTGCCGAGCTCCCGGTATTTGACGGCGGGAACTACCCTGCCGCAGCCTCAGCGTCAGAGGATGCGGAGCTTCTGTTTATCTCGCGCAAGGATTTTCAGAATTTTTGCCGCGAGCATCCGGACGTGGCGCTGAAAGTGATTGCGGTAGTGGGAGCGCGGCTGCGGCGACTGGTCGGGATCATCGAGGAATTGTCATTTACCACGGTGCGCCAACGCCTGATCGCATTGATTCTGCAGCTTGCCGAGGCGGAAGGCACGCGTGCGAAAGACGGGATTCACCTCGAGTTGAAGAAAAGCCACCAGGATTTTGCCGCAGAGCTTGGCACGGTGCGGGAATTGGTTTCCCGAAATTTGAGCCGACTGCAAGCGGAAGGGTATCTGGAAGTGGAAGGCCGGAAGCTAGTCGTCAAGGATGTGACGGGATTGAAGCGCGAGTTGGCCTCACCAGAGTAAGTTCTCGCCTATTTTTCCAATAAAAAGCGCATTTTCCCTGCGAGTGACTTTAGTCACTGCCAGGGTGGCGTGTCTCCCTGCAGACTTCGCTTATAAGGGAGGCAGCTATGAGTTTCACAAGCACGACAAGAGTAGGGGACATTGCGGCGGCAAATCCGGGCGCGAAGAAAGTTCTGGAGGAGGCAGGGGTTGATTATTGCTGTGGCGGTGCGAAGTCGCTGCATGAGGCCTGCATGCATTCGAGTGTATCGGCTCAGGAGATTTTGAGGCGGCTTCAGGAGAACAGCCAGCAAGTCGGGCCGGAAGAGGCCAACTGGACTTCGGCGCGCCTGGCGGATTTGACCAAGCACATTGTTGAGAAACACCACAAGTATGTCCGGGGAACAATTCCGCGGGTAAGCGCGCTGCTGGCAAAGGTAAAGGCAAAGCACGGAGCAAATCATCCGGAACTGGCGAAGATCGAGGCAGAGTTTCTCGGCGTGGGGCAGGAAATGTATGCGCACATGCAGAAAGAAGAGCAGATCTTGTTTCCGTACATTGAACGGCTCGAGCGGGCGGAAGAAGGCAAGGAGGAAATCGAGCCCCCGTTCTTCCAGACCGTGCGCAACCCCGTACACATGATGATGCAAGAGCACGATACAGCGGGCGAGGCCCTGCAGGCCATGCGCACACTGAGCGGGGGCTACAAGGTGCCAGCGGACGCGTGCGAAAGCTACCGAGAAGTGTACCGTTCGCTACAGGAATTCGAGGCGGACATGCACACGCACGTGCACCTGGAAAACAACATTCTGTTTCCGCGAGCCGTCGAGCTGGAAGCCAAAATCCTGTAAGCGAAGAGCGCCATGGAAACCTCCACCCCAACAATTACCGGCATTAAGCCCTCAGCGAAGGATTCCTCGGCTCAAAATTCCGCCGAGGAAATCTTTCGCATGACGAGGGCGCGTGAGCTGGCGCTTTCGCGCTTGCTGATGGCGTACATCACGACGGGCTTGTTCTTCATGTTGTTTCCGGGGACGCTGCTCGGCGTGTGGAACCTTCTGCAAATCAGCGGGCGCGAGAGCGCAGGTCTGATTTCGCCGGCGTGGCTGCAGGCACACGGCCACGCGCAAGTGTTCGGGTGGATCGGAAGTTTTCTGCTGGGCATCGGGTTTTACTCCATTCCGAAGTTGCGTGGCGAGGCGAAACATGCAGTCCGCGCTGCCTGGGTTTGCTGGGCGCTTTGGACCACAGGCGTGGCTTTGCGGTGGGGCGCGACAGTGTATTTGTGGGAGTGGCGCGTGCTGCTGCCGCTTGCGGGCATTCTGGAACTTGCGGGTTTTTTGATTTTCTTTCGCGTGATCTCGCAGCACCGGCCTCAAGATCCAGCCAAGCGCGGGCTGGAGCCGTGGGTATGGGCGGTACTAACCGCAACGATGGGATTCCTTGCCGTGGTTGGCACGAACGTGGCAGGAAGCTTCTATATTTCGTTTCGCGGCGAGAGCCCTGCATTTCCGCATCGGTTCGATCAGCGATACCTGGCACTGATGGGCTGGGGATTTCTCGTGCCGTTTGTCTGGGGGTTCAGCGCAAAATGGCTCCGGGTCTTTCTGGGCTTGAAGCAACTGCGCACGCGGGTGCTGGCCAGCGCGCTCGCAATCAACTGCACCGGGATCGTTTTGGCGGTCGCTGGGCAAATGGGGCTATCGACGTGGTTTTTCGTGGCGAGTACGGCGCTGGCGATTGTGGCGATTCGCGTGTTTGAACCGAGCGACCAGCCCGCAAAAATAAAAGGTGTCCATGCAGGCTTCCCCGTGTTTGTGCGGGTAGCCTACGGCTGGCTGGTGGTGGCGGCATTCCTCGGAGCAGCAGCCTCGATTTGGGACACGTCCGGCGGGATCTGGGGTGCATCCCGCCATGCCCTTACGGTGGGATTCATCTCCGTAATGGTTCTGTCCATTGGTCAGCGGATCTTGCCGGCATTTGCGGGGATGCGCTTGCTGTGGAGCACGAAGCTGATGCTCGCGGGCTTGCTGCTGTTGTGCATCGGCTGCACGTTGCGGGTTTCCTGTGAAGTGCTTGCGTACCAAGGTTACGCGACGTGGGCCTGGTCCGTTCTCCCTGGCTCAGCGTTGCTGGAATTAGCGGGACTTACAGCGTTTGCCGTCAACATTCTGGGCACCTTCGTTCTGCAGCCCAGCCATGTTGCCAACCAGCCGGTTGTGGTGGGGATACCGGAGTTGATTGCGCAGGGAGTCCGCCGGTAAGTTGAAATGCGAATCATAACGGCGTCGCGTCGCTCTGTCTGCACAGCGAGCTTCAGGGCGACGAGATGCAAAGGGCGGAGCTTTCTCCGCCCTTTTGCATTTAAAGCGTGATTGACGACGTCAGACCTAGAGTTTAGTGCACGCCGAAGTATTCGACGTGGACGTATCGGCCTAGACGCGCGTTAAAGAGCAAATACCAGCCGGGGTGATGGTCGTCGTCGTAGACGTAGACTTGATCGCGGTCCCACTCCCAATCGCGGCAGCGGTTGACGTCGTAAGACGCGACCACCCAATCGGAATTGTCGTACAGAAAGATGTGGCGAGTGCGGTAATCAAAGCGCCGTGCGACAAAACCTTCTCTCACATGCTCATAGCGGCCATGGGGATACGCGCGGCCGGGGCGGATGCGATCGTGATCCGCATCCCAATGTTCATAATGAGGGTTGTTGGGGTTGTCCCAGCCTTTGTGTTTGCCGTTATCGTGGCGATCGCCTTCATCGCCATGCTTGTCCCAACCCTTGTGCTTGCCGTTGTCATGGCGTTCGTCGCGGTCTTGAGGCGGCGCAGCCAGTGTAAGCGTGCCTGCCAAGGCCGTGAAAAGAATTCCCGCAAGAAGTTTGCGCATGAGGTTTTCTCCAAATTGCGAAGCTGTCGAGTTTCGCTTACTCGATGGCTCAAAAACCTGGTGGGTCGTCGCTTCGCAGGACGACTTACCCTCATTCATGTTTAACACAGTTTCCGCGAAATGGTTGCCGACGTGCTCATTCAGTACGCCTCGAACGAAAGCGATGACTCAAAAAGGCTCAAAACCCTCGTCCAAAGCCTTATAATCCCGTCCACTTGGAGGCTTCCTTGCTTAAGAGAATTTTGATTTTTGTGGCGTGCACCGCGATTTTTGCCACCGCGCAGCCGCCCGTCTGTGCACAACAGAATTCACCGGAGAAAGAGCAAATCCTGTGGCAAAAGCTGGCGTCCACGGTCAACGAAGTTGATAGCAAACTCGATGGAGTGCTTGGCGTGGCCATCCTGGATCTGTCCACCGGGCAGAAGTATTTGCTGCATGCCGATGAAGTGATGCCGACGGCGAGCTCGATCAAAATCGCGATTCTGGGAGAGCTGTATCGCCAGGCGCAGCAAGGCAAGATTAAGCTCACAGATTTTTACACGCTGCAGCAGTCGGACCTAGTTGGCGGAAGCGGCATCACCAGCGTGCTGACACCAGGAATGACAAAGCTGACGCTGCGCGATGTCGCGGGCCTGATGATTTCCGTGAGCGATAATTCGGCGACCAACGTGATCATCGACCACGTGGGGATGGAAAATGTAAACGCACTGCTCGATTCACTGGGCCTGACGCACACAAGGTTGAGCCGGAAAATGATGGACCTGAAAGCCGCCTCGGAAGGACGAGAAAACGTGGCCACACCGCGAGAAATGATGCTGCTCCTCGAAAATCTTTATCGCGGCAAGGTTCTGAACAAGCAGATGACCGACGACTTTTTCAATTTGCTGAGCGTGCACAAGGAAAGCTACATTCCGAGGAATTTGCCGGAAGACGTGAAGGTAGCGAACAAGCCGGGAGAATTGGAAGGCGTGCGCAACGATTCCGGGATTGTTTTTGCCGGCAAGCGGCCCTATGTGATTAGCGTGATGACCACGTATTTGAAGCGCGAACGAGACGGCGGAGACGCCATTACGAAGATTTCCGACGCTGCTTACCAGATGTTTGACCGCCTGAGCCGCTCTTCGGAATTGGGCCGCGTCATTTCGCCGCACGACACGGGCAAGCCCTGATCGCGTTTTCGCGCAGGCTGTCGTTCAGGGCGCAACTACATCTTTCAGTTTCGTTTTCACTTGAACCGCAGCGAGGCTCGAAGCATCCCATCCGCCGCCAAGCGCTTTCACGAGCAGAACACTGGTAACAAGGCGCTGGCCGCGAATCACAGCAAGCTCTTGCTCGTTGTTCAATAGGCTCTGCTGGGCGTTCACGACGTCGAGATAACTTACGAGGCCTCCCACGTAGCGGCTTGTAGCAATGTCGACCGTGCGGCGGGCCGAATCAACTGCTTTTTCTTGCGAATGAAAAGCTTCGTCGAGGACGGTCAAGCCCGTGACGTCATCTTGTACTTCTCGGAAGGCGTTCAAAACCGTGTCGCGATAGGAAGCCACGCTCGCGTCAAAACCAGCCTTGGCAAATTGCGTTTGTGCGCGCCGTGAACCTCCGGTAAAGATGGCCTCGGCCACATTGGCGCCAACAGCCCAAAAGGTGCTTTGCACGTTCAAAAGCTTGGCGATGTCCGCCGCTTGCCATCCGCCATTGGCAAAAAGATTCAACGAGGGAAAGTAGGCTGCCCGTGCGATGCCGATCTGCGCGTTGGCTACCGCCATCTGGCGTTCGGCTTCGGCGATGTCCGGGCGGCGCTCAAGCAGATCGGAAGGCAGCCCCGCATCCAGCGTGGGAGGCTCAGCGCTCAATTCTTTTGGCTCGAGGTGAAAATCAGGCGCAGGTTTTCCCAGCAACACGGCAATAGCATCCTCCACCTGTTTGCGTTGTTGCTGGACCAACACCGCCTGGGTTTTCGTCGTGTTCAGCAAGGTTTCTTCTTCCGCGACGTCCAGCCCCGAAGCCAAGCCGCCGGTGTGGCGCGACTGAACCAATTGCAAACCTTTTTGAAGAGTCTCGACCGTACGATTCAGAATGTTCAGCTCGGAATCAAGCTGGCGCAGCGTGAAGTAATCTCCAGCAAGCTCCGAAGTGATGACCAGGCGCACGTTTTCCAGGTCCGCGGCGCTCGCCTGATACGACGCCTGAGCTGCTTCGATGCTGCGCCGTCGCTGTCCAAACAAATCGGCTTCATACCCCGCGACGAACGGTAGCGTGATATTGGTTTGAGAGACCGGGCCGGTAATCGGGAAGTTGCTGCTGGCAGGACGATTCCCGGAAAGGCGCTGACGCTGTGCGCCAGGAACGGTCGAAAGCGTCGGAAATTCTGTGGCAATCTGCAGCGACGCAGCCGCGCGCGCTTGCTCCAGGCGCGCAACGGCAACTTTAATCGTTTGGTTTGCGTCTAGGGCTTGTTTTTCGAGAGCGGACAACTCATCGTTCTGAAAGACGCTCCACCATTCGCCTTTGGCTACGCCATCCTTGGGCGTGCTTTCGCGCCACGGTTCGGTGACGTCCCACTTGGCGGGCACAGGTGCGGAAGGGCGCTGGTACTTCGGCCCGACGGTGCAGCCCGCCGCCAATAGGAAGACAACGCTGCTATTCACTACAGCGAGATGCTTCGCCCTTATCATTCTTATTTGTTGGAACCTTGTGAGGGCGCTTGCCGCTTCCCCGGTGCTGGAGCAGGCGCGTTCATGGCGATTTCCTTCACGCGAACTTCCTGGCCCTCTTCAAGAGAATCGGCGGGATTCAGGACGATCCAATCGTTCGGGTCGAGCCCCTGCAAAACCTCGAGGCTCGTGCCGTAGTCCCGGCCCACGGTAATCTGCCGCAGATGGATTTTGTGATTGGCATCCACAACCACGGCGCGAAGTCCTTCCGAGCGAAACAGCAAGGCGTTCACAGGAACTTCCAAGCGCGAGCCGGTAACTTTAACTTCCAGATGCACCTGAGCGTAGCCGCCCGGAAGCAGCGCGCCGTCACGGTTGGGAACATCCACTTCGGTGTTGAGCGTGCGCGTGGTCAAGTCAATGGCTTCTGCGGTGCGCACAACTTTGCCTTCTATTTTCCTGCCAGGATACTGAGTCACTTCGAGAAAGGCACCAAGGCCCGGATGGATTGTGTTGGCGTAGATTTCCGGGACCCGCACGTAAACGCGCAATGGGCTCGTCTGCGCCAGGAAAAATAATTGCTGCGAAGCTCCGGTGTTGCCGGCGTTGATCAGCGTGCCGATATCCACGTTGCGGTGCGTAATCACGCCGGAAAACGGGGCGTAAATGTGCTGGAAGGATTTCATTTCTTCCAGGCGATGCACGTTGGCATCTGCGGATTGCACGATGGCGCGCTTGGCCGCGAGGTCGCCGGCAGCGTTATCCACTTCCTGCTTGGAGACGCCGTCTGTTTTCAATAGTTCTTGATAGCGGGCAGCCGTGATTTCGGAAAGGTGCGCATTGGCTTGCGCCGTCGCGAGGTCGGCGCGCGCCTGAGAGAGCTGTTGATCGACTTCGGGAGTGTCGATGTCTGCCAGCAGATCGCCCTTCTGCACGCGGCTGCCGATGTCGTGATACCACTTCTTCAGGTAGCCGTTGGTGCGCGCGTAAATCGGGGATTCGACAAAGGCCTCCATGGTTCCCGGAAGCACCAAATCTTCCTCGCCCGTTTCCGGAGTGGGGTGAATTACGCCGACGGTTTGGACCGCCAGCGTTTCCGTCTCTTCCGCGAGAGTGCGGTATTCCGAGCGGCGCTGGAGCATGGTGAGCGCGCCCAACACCACGAGAACGAATGCCCCGCCCATGAGCATCTTGAACAGCTTTCCCCCTTTTTGGGCGGCCTGACTGTCGTCTTGAGGACTCATCTCAACTCCGTACTGCTTCTCCCTGTCTACTTACAATCTTGAAATTGCCCCTATCCCTGTGCTCATGCTCAGGGTATTACGGGAGTGGCGCCCGTTTCCAGCGCCCTTCGGCGTTCCCGCCGTCCGTGAATAATGGAAAAGACGGTCGGAACGAAGAAGAGTGTAGCGAACGTGGCGAAAATCAGACCGCCGATCACTGCACGCCCAAGCGGGGCATTTTGTTCGCCGCCTTCCCCGAGACCGATGGCTAGAGGTACCATGCCGATGATCATTGCCAGCGCGGTCATAATCACGGGACGGATGCGGACGAAGCCGGCTTCAAGCGCGGCTTGCTGCGCGGTTTTTCCTTCGTCCAACTGCTCGCGCGCAAAGGAAACCACTAAAATGCTGTTCGCAGTGGCCACGCCCATGCACATAATGGCTCCAATCATGGACGGTACATTCAGCGTCGTGTGCGTGAAAAACAGCATCCAGCAAATACCTGCGAGCGCGCCCGGCAGCGCCGTGATGATGATGAACGGGTCGAGCCACGATTGGAAATTCACAACAATCAAAAGATAGGCCAAAACGATGGCGCCGAGGAGGCCAACGGCCAGACCCTGGAACGAATACTTCATCGTTTGCACCTGGCCGCGAATGGTAATGTGGCTGCCGCGCGGCAATTCCTTCTCAATGTCCTGAACGCGCATGGCAATTTCATCGGAAACTGCGCCGAGATCCCGCCCGTCCACGGAAGCATAGACATTGATGAGCGGCTCAATGTCGTAGTGGGACACTACGGCAGGCCGCATGGCCGAGGAGATGCTCACCAGGTTGCCCAAAATCTGGGGCGGTGCGTCCGTGGCCGCAGCTCCTGCGCCCGTAACCGGAGTGTTTGCCAGCGCCTGCATCGAATTCACTCTGTACTGCGGGGTTTGGACGGCCACTTGATAGGTAGCGCCGTTCTTGGGATCCATCCAGAGGACGGGAGCAGTCTGGAAGCTCGAACTCAAGGAGATGAGCAGATTTTGCGCAATGTCCCGGGCCTGCAATCCGACCGATTGAGCGCGCGTGCGATCGATTTCCATATGAAGAGTGGGATCGTCAAAGGCTTGTTGCACATGCACGTCGACAGCGCCGGGGATGTGCTGGATTTCTCCAACGAGCTTTTCCGCAATCTGATAGTTGCCCGTCTGATTCTGACCCATGACTTCAATATCAATGGGTGCGGGCATGCCGAAGTTCAGGATCTGCGACACGATGTCGGCTGGCTGGAAGAAAAACTGCGTTGATGGGAATCGTTGCGGCAGGACTTCGCGAAGCTCCCGGATATAACTCTCGGTCGAAGTTCCGCGATCTTTTTTCAACTGCAGCAGAATCTCGGCGTCGGAAGTCCCGATCGTGCCTGCATTGCTATACGTCATGTTGATGCTGCTGTAGGGCAGACCGATATTGTCGAGAATAGTCAGCAAATCTCTCTTGGGGATAATCTCTTTAATGGTGGTTTCCACTTGGTCCGCGAGCCGCGCGGTCTCTTCGATGCGAAGGCCGGATCGTGCGCGCATGTGCAGACGAATCTGGCCTGCATCCACGCTGGGAAAATAGTCCCTGCCGATGACAAAGATCAGTCCGCCGGAGAGAACACAAAAGCCAAGAAAACACGCGGTGAATAGCCACGGATGATGTAGAGCGGTCGTTAGTGCGCGGCGGTAGCCTTCGCGAAACGCTTCAAACCGCCGCTCGAATCCCTGCTGGTACCGGCGGAAGAATCCCATTTCTTCGCCAACGTGTTCGTCGGCGTGATATTCATCCTCCGCAGAAAGAAGATACATCGCCAGGGTGGGCACAATGGTTCGCGACCAGAAGTAGGAGGCGAGCATGGCGAAAATCACCGCTTCGGCTAGCGGCACGAACAAAAATTTCGCCACGCCAGACAGGAAGAACATGGGAATGAACACGATGCAAATGCAAATCGTGGAAACGAAGGCCGGGACGGCGATTTGCGCAGCGCCGTCCAGGATGGCTTGCATGGTCTCTTTGCCCATGGCCAGGTTGCGGTTAATGTTTTCGATTTCCACGGTGGCGTCGTCGACAAGGATGCCGACGGCGAGTGCCAAGCCGCCCAGAGTCATGATGTTGATAGTCTGGCCCAGAGCACTCAGAGCGATGACGCTCACAAGAATGGACAAAGGGATGGAAACCGCGATAATTAACGTGCTCTTCCAGTTGCCGAGGAACAACAGAATCATCACCGCGGTCAAGCAAGCGGCAATCAGCGCTTCTCGAATCACGCCCTGAATGGCCGCGCGCACAAAGAGCGACTGGTCAAAGAAAGTGGTAACGTGCAGGCCTTCCGGCAAAGCTCCGGAGTAGTACTGCAGAATTTCCTTGACGCGCGAAACGACCTCGAGCGTGGAAGTGCCGCCCGTCTTCAAAATGCTCATGATCACGCCGCGCTGACCATTGGCCCGCACGATGTTGGTCTGCGGAGAGAAGCCGTCGCGTACGTGAGCCACTTCCTTCATGTAAATCGTGGTGCCATTGATGGTTTTGACGGGCAGGTCATTGAGTTCCTGGATGGTTTGCGGGCTCCCGTTCATCTCGACGTCATATTCAAGCTGCCCGAGCTTTGCCGTCCCCGTCGGCAGGATGAGGTTTTGCTGATTCATGGCGTTGACGATGTCCACCGGAGAGAGGCCCTTGGCCTGCAAGGCCGCAGAATCGATGTCTACGGAAATGAAACGCTGCTTTCCGCCGTACGGCCACGGAATGGCCGCGCCAGGAACCGTAGTCAACTTGGGACGAAGATAGGTGGTGCCCAGGTCGAAGAGCTGCTGCTCGCTCATGGTGTCGCTGGTGAGGCCGATTTGGATGACCGGAACGGTGGAAGCGGAATAGATAATCACCAATGGCGGAGTGGCGCCCGGCGGAAGCCACTTCATCATCGTCTCCGTAGCTGCAGCCGTCTGCGCGAGCGCCGTTGCAATGTTGGCCCTGGGATGGAAATAGAGCTTGATGATGGTCATGCCTGGAAGAGATTGCGATTCCAGGTGTTCGATGTCATTGACCATAGTCGTCGCGCCGCGCTCAATTGTGGAGGTGACGCGCCGCTCCATCTCCAGAGGCGAGAGACCCGTATAGGTCCAGGCAATGCTCACAACAGGAATGTTGATTTCCGGGAAAATGTCCGTGGGCGTGCGCATCAGCACGACCGGGGTTAGCAAAATGATGGCGAGCGCCAGCACCACGAAGGTGTATGGCCTGCGTAGCGCTAATCGGACAATCCACATAAATTACTTCTTCTCTTTCCCCTCGTCAGGTCGCGTGATCCGCGCCGGCTTACAATGGACAGGGTAGGTCTTGTCTTTTGGTATTAGATTCCCTGGGGCCCTGCTTCGGGTACGAGCCCTATCGTCAGAGACCATTCACCCACCGGGAACGGCACTCCGGGGTTCCAGACCGCGTCCCCCTGCCATGAAATGTCCAGAATCGAAGGTCGGACCTTGCTCACCTAACCTAACGCCCGGGCAGGCTTCGTGCGCGAAGCTTGCTCCTGCACTAAGCCATTCGATGCCGCCATTCTGACACAGGGCACATCCAAGGCTCCATCCAAATTGGACGGAGAATCCGGGAACCTTATGGATGGCCGAGGGGAGCGAACAGAAAGTTGCCGTCTATTTGTGAGTCATGGTGAAGACGCCGTCCCAATCAGAAGGCGGCTCTTCGAAGAAATACTCCTGGCAGCGTTTCCAATAAGCGCGTGAGGGGCCATCGTCGGGCCATTTGTCCAAAATCCCCTGAAAGGCCGCCTGCGCGTCTTGCAATTTACGCGCGCAGTAGAAAGAACGAGCCCGCTGGAAAAATTCGACTCGCGAAAAAGGCCATTTCCCTAGCACTTCCTGGGAATGCTGGTCGATATCCACGATAACGATTCGCGGATCCACCGGCGCGATGCCCCGCGGCCGGTAGCGGAAGCGTGTATCCAGCGAAGCGAATTCCAGACGCTGAATAAAGTTGAAGATCGGCGTTGGCCGCTCGCCGACAAAAGTGAAATAGTAGAGCGCCAGCGCAAGGAACGTCACGAAAACGCTGATGAGGAACGAGACGCGGTGCCGCCACCATGACTGCAGCAGTTCGTAGAGGCCGAACAAGCCCCGCCTTTGCCAGAAGCCTTCTGACGGAGCTGCCATCGTTTTCGAACGCTACTCGCGGAAAATAAAATTCAGCTTCACGCCGGAGACTTCAATCAAGTCGCCGTCATTCAGCCGCGTTGGTCCGCCGATCAGCCGTCCGTTGACGGAAGGGACTTTGTCGCCGGGGCCAAGAAAGTACCCATCATCGCGCTGGTTGATCTGCGCCGCCATTTGCGGCTTGAACCAGCCCTTCAATTTCACCGTGGCCATCGGGGACTTGCCAATGACCGTCAGCTTATTCGTCAAAATGTATTCTCTTTGGTCCGTGTTCCCGCCAAGCACCATGAGCGTCGCGACCTTCACACGCGTAGATGCGAATTGCATCGATTCGCCCATGGCTGCCGCCTGTTGGAGCATCTGGCGGCGCTCCTTGGTGTCCAGCACCATCGTTTCGTTGATGCGTGGCGCCGCAGTTTTGCGGGCGGACTGCCACGGCACAGGCGCATCACCGCTGGTATCCACCTTGATGATGTGTTTGCCGATGTGAACTTTATCTCCATCGTGCAGCGTGGCGCGCTCGACGCGGAGATCGTTCACGAACGTGCCGTTGAGGCTGTTGAGATCCTCAATGACCATTCGCCCTGCTTCGAAATAAATCTTCGCGTGGTAACTGGACACGGCTAGATTGTCCACAGACAGATCGTTGTCCGGCGCGCGCCCGATGGTCACCGGGCGGTTTCCTACCGGCACTTCTCTCACGAGTTTGTTGTCAAACATGAGGCTGAGTTTCGGCATTTTTACTTTCCTCCAGCGTTGCCATTGTTGCCCAGGTTCTTCCGCGCCCCACGGCGCAACCACGAAAACCAACCCTTCGAATCCTTGAGCATCCGCGCGATCACCACGGTGATGTTGTCCGGCCCGCCGCGCTCATTCGCCAGGGCCACCAATTCTTCCGCTCCGCGCACCGGATCGGTTTCCGCTTGAAGCACGCCGGCAATTTCCGGCTCCGTCACCACGCGCGTCAACCCGTCGGAGCACAGCATCAAAACGTCTCGCGGAAACAGCACGTGTTCTTCGGCGTCCACCTCGATCTCGGCTTGTGCGCCAAGCGCGCGCAGCAACACGCTTTGCATATCGCTCTCTTCCGCTTCCGCCGCAGTCAACATGCCTTGCCGCACTTGTTCCGCCACCAGCGAGTGATCGCGCGTAAGCTGCAGCAGCGTGCCTCCGCGCAGCAGATATGCCCGGCTGTCGCCCACGTGCGCGATGCTTAGCCGCGAACGGTCAATCCACGCCGCCGTCAAGGTCGCTCCCATGCCGCGCTGCTCCGGATGCTCTTCCGCGGATTTGCAAATCTTCTTGTTCGCCAGGTGCAGAGCCGTCGAAAGCCGCTTGGTCCTTGCGCTCCAGCCCGGCTCTACTTTTCCCAGGACTTTCGCGGCCGGATTGGCCTCCTCGTCGAGACAGTGCTTCACCACCGTTTCCACGGCCAGCGCGCTGGCAATTTCACCGTGCGCTTCTCCGCCCATCCCGTCGGCCAACACGTAGAGATTCAGCGGCGTAACAATGCGAAAGCAATCTTCGTTGTTCGTTCGCACGCGACCCACGTCGGTCACGCCGCCACACACGATTTGCACACGTGCTCCGATGCCCTATTTGAACTCACACCCCTGCCTGCACTCCCAAGACTGGGCCTTCTCTCACGCTAGCACACCCCAAGCCTCGCGAAATGGCCCTGAACCCTACTAATTACTCGCACTTACGCCACACGCAGGCCTCCGGAGTCGCTCTGTTTTCGGTGACTTAGAAGGACGCCCACACAGAAACCCGCCCCGCGATGCCCGCTTGTAACTCTTAGGCTGAATCTGCCGTTCGCAAGATCCTGGAGGGGCGAATTTCTCTAGTATTCTTTTCAGGGGTTACTCGGGCGTGTTCACTTTTCTTGTCGGGCCATTCTTAGCCGTGCTGCCCAAGCGCTGGCGGCAGTCGTTGCCCTTCATCAAATCTGCGGAATGGCGTACCCCCTGCCTGCTCAGCGGATTTGGCGAGTTCGTGCTTGCGGTGGTCGCCCTGCTTTACTGGTATTCCTATTCGGTGACCACTTGGGTTTCCCGCGCATTGGACGCCGCCGTTGCCGGCAAAATGGGTCCGGGCGTCACGGATCAGGAGATTGGCTTTACGGCGATCGTCGTCTTCGCGATGCATCCGCTCACCTTGCTGCTCCTGTACTTCGCGGTCGAGGGTAGCGTACGCCTCGTCGGTGCGGCCTTCACGGAAAGCAATCTCGGAATTCTTCCACTTTTCGTGCTGGACAAGATTTTTCTGAAGATCACCGGACAGCGTGGCCTGGGGGCCGCACAAGAAGCGGGCTATACGCAAACGAATTTGTCTTCGTACGTCGGAGCGATCCGCGAAAAGGTCCGCGTTGCGCGGGCCGGCGACATTCCCGACGAACTGTGCGTCCTCAAAGAGGGCGCGGAGGAATTTCTGGAGATTCGCGCGTGCCGCCCGAAACCGGATTGGACGCCCCCGCGAACGGTGAAGTATCAAGATACTTTTTATCGGTTGGAGGATTGCTCCAACCGTTCAGGGCCACGCTCTTTCCGCTACCGTTTGCGTCGGCTGTCTGCGGGCGTCATGAGCCGAACCGTGCTTGTGTATTCGCCAGAGCAAGAACCGGTCGTCTCCGGAAAATGAATCGCATTAAGAATTGATTGCACCGCCGGCAAACGGTTCCGCGTCCTTGAGGAGAAATCCTTCACGCGAAAAAGTGATTCACGAAGAATACTTCTTCCACCCGCACACGCCTTTCCCTGGCGCGAACTTCTCCACTACAATCCACGCATGGCTGCCCGCCGCCAATTTTTCTTCACTGTTTGCCTGATCGCTGCCAGCTTCGTTCCAGCATGGGCGGGGCAACAAAAGCCTCCCGCGCCGCCCTCGCCTACTTCGGCCCGCATTTTGCTCCTGCCGCGCCGCATCGTTTCCGGCGAACGGGCCACGCTTGCCGTGCTGGACGTGAATGGGCGTCTGACTCCCGGAGCCACGGTCAATTTCTCCAACGGCGACCATCTCAAAACAGATGCTACGGGCCGGGCGCTTTTTGTGGCGCCGTTGAATCCGGGCATCATTTTTGGCTCCATTGAGGGCCGTCCGGGGCGCGTGTCGACGATAATTCTCACGCCTTCCGAGGCGTCGGCGCCCTCGATGGAAATCTCCTTGGCCCCGCGCGTCGCTTCGCTGATGGACCGCTTCGAAATCTCCGGCAGAGGATTTTGCGGCGATGCCGATGCCAATCAGATCAGCATCGGGGACCACGGCGCGCTGGTGTTGGCGTCTTCTCCGGTTGCGCTGACGGTTCTGCCCCCGATGGAGCTGGAGCCCGGGCAGGCGAAAGTGACGGTCTCGTGCCGGAAGCGCGATGCGCCGGCGTTCTCCGTCGCGTTCGTCGAGCTGGAGCTGAAAGCGGACTCTTCCCCGCTGAAGCGAGGCGAGCATCGAACGCTGACCGTGCGCGTGCGCGGCACGGAGGAAAAGATCTCGCTGGAAGCGCGCAATCTCGCGCCGGACATCGCGGAGCTGGTGGGAGGAAATCCCGTGAGGCGCCTGAGTGCGGGTGGCAGCGAAGAAGAGAATGTGGCGCAGTTCGAGGTCGTCGGAAAAAAGAACGGCACCTTCCTCATCTCCATCCGCCTAGTCCCGACGATGGGAAGGCCAAATCGGGCTTCCTAATTGCGTAGTTTAAGCGCTTTTCTTTGCTGCGGTAGCTTCGGCGGCGAAGCTAAGTTTACTCTGCCCGTTTTCCAGCGCGGGCTCGGACGGGGCGGGCGCGAGCATTCCTTGCAGAGCATCGTGCGTTTTTTCCAGCAGCTTGTCAGCTTCCCCGTAGCTCTGGGCGGCATTTTTTAGATGCGTACCCAAAGTTCCGAACCTATCCGCGAATTTTTCGAGCTGCTTGTCCAGGCCGGAAAGGCTTCCGAGGAGACGCCTGACATTTTCTTCGGTTTGCATCCCGCGCAGGCCCATGGCAATCACGCAAAGGTGTGCGTAGAGGGTATTCGGCGAAACGGCGATGACTTGCCGTTCGCGGCAGTAGGCATCCAGAGGCAAGCCTTTTCCGTCCGCGCTCATGAGCAGCTCGTAGTACACGGCTTCGGAGGGGACAAACATCAAAGCGAGATCGAGCGTGCCTTCTTCGGGAACGATGTACTTTTTGGCGATGGCATCTGCATGGCCTTTCACAGCGGTGGCAAAGACACGCCGTGCTTCGTCTCCTTCTGCGGCAATGCGCCGATACGCGTCGAGCGGGAACTTGGAATCAATGGCCATCAGTTTTCTGTCGCGCAGAAAAATCACGGCGTCCGCAGCTTCCCCGCTCGAAAAGCGGTATTGCGTGGCGTAGAGGCCGGGAGGCAAGGAATCTTCGAGCAGACGCTCAAGCGTGACCTCGCCGAGCGAGCCGCGTGACTTTGCGCCGCCCAGGATGCCTTCGATGGTCTGCGCCGCTTGCGATAATTGCGTGCTGGCTTGCTGCACTCCGCCGAGTTGGCGCTGAATCTCGCTGATCTGCTCGCGGGCGTTCTTGAGTTCCGCCGCCATGCGGGACTGCGCGTCCGAGGCCAATTGCCCGGTAATTTGCGCGGAGTTCTTGACGGCTTCCTGCAGCGCCGGAGTGACGCTGTCGAGCCGCTGCGCGACTCCCTTGGCGATCGCTTCCATCTCGCCTGCGCTTCTTGCCTGCGCCGTGACCATGTTTTGAAGGTCGCGCCGCAATTCGTTCATTTGGGATTCGAGAGTTTCGTTCTTCTGGCGGCTTTGCAGGCTCTGCAACACCAGCCAGAGAACCGCCAAGGCCACCACGATGGCTACACCGATGAGGACTCCAGTCATTTTTTCTCCAAGATCATGACGGGAAACGGTTCTTTTACTTTAGCAGAGGTCGAAAGTGGACGGTTGAGAGATTGTGGAGATCGAAAAGTCCAGACTCGGAAGCCAAGAGGAAAGCTCTGGAGAGTTCCGCGGATTCCTGAGAATGAAGAAGGCCCTGCCAAGCAGGGCCTTTCTTCGGATTGAACCCTAAACTTTTGACTTCTGAACTTCTTCTACCAGTTCAGCTTGAGCGCGAACTGGAACTGGCGCGCGTCGTAACTGGCGGTCGGCTGACCTGCAAAGCAAGTCGCGCCGGCAAGCGGGTCGCAAAGCTGATTGACCGCAGCGATATTGGTGCGGTTGAAGAGGTTGAAGGCATCGGCGATGACGTCGAGCTTGAACCTTTCGCCAAGCGGAATCTGCCGAGACAGGCGCATATCCCATTGGAAGAAATTGGGCATGACGAAGCGGTTGCGCCCCAGATTGCCCGTGCAACCGGCGGGAGGCGCAACGAACGGAACATTGAACGCGCTGCCGCTGTTCGTCAGGCAGACATTGGCAGGGACAAACACGACGCCCGGAATGAACGCGGAAGTTGTTCCCGCCGTGCCAGTCGGGGCGATGGAAGGACGCGCTTGCGACGCACCTATGGTCAAACGCGTGTCTTCCCCGGTAATAACATTGAACGGCCGCCCGGAAGAAAACTCCACGATTGGGGAGAGCGTAAAGTCGCCAAAGAAACGCTTGAAGGCGCCATCGCCGGACTTGCCGCTGGGCGATTGAAGAACGGCACTGGTCACCCAGCGGTGGCGCTGGTCGTTCACAGAGTCAGCGCGCTCGAGGAAAGGGAAACGGCTGTCTTGGGGCTCCAGCGGAGACTGTAGGTCCGTCGAGTCGTCAATCGAATGAGAGTACGTGTAGCTGGATAGCAGCTCGAAGCCCTTCGAGAAACGCTTCGACAAATTAAACGTGACCGCGTTGTACCAGGAATTGCCGTCGGAACGCTGCGTATCCACGCTATTCCACGGTACGGGAACGCCAAATCCTTGTGGGTACCCTGCCATTGCGGCGAGACCCACCTGGTTGGCGTAGCCGCCGACCAGGCCCGCGAACGAAGGATTGGGGCCGGAAGGACGGAAGAAGTTGAAGAAGGCCGGCGTGCCAATGAAGCCCACCGCGGCTGCCGCGGGGCAATTCGGCGCGGCAAATCCTGCGCCAAGCACGCCAGGCGCAATGAGCTGAATGCTGCCTGTGCTTGTGTTGAAGCAAGAGCCGGGCGTGCCGTTGCCTGTAGGAACAACCACGGTGAGCGGATTGCTGACGCTGATGCCGGAAGCAGCGGCGTTGAAGGCATTTTGTGCTAGGAGCTTTGGATCCGTAATATTGATGTCTATTGGCCGGTTCAAATGCAGGCCGCGAGTCCACTGATAGCCAAGGCTGAATTTCCAGGAGCCGGCAATTTCCCGCTCGACTGTAAGATTTGCTTGATGAGCATAGGCGTAAACGAAATTTTTCGCGAGCGGCAGGGTGAAGGGCAAAATGGGCAACGGAAATCCTGCCTGCAAGTACGTTTGATTGGCGAAGAGAGAACCCGAGGCAAGCGGATCGAAGCGTTGCTGGTTGGGCAGATAAAACATGTTGGGCAGCGCGTTCAAAACGCCCTGGAAAATGGAGGAGCCGTTCAGGTTTGTGGGAGAATCCAAGCCGTTGCCACAGACGGCCACTTGGGGAAGGAGCCCGCAGGCGGATGCCGTGCCTCCTGTGGAGAGCAACTGCACGGAGCGGCCGCCGTCGGCCGTCACAGAGTCAAACGCCGTTGCCAGGAGCGGATGATCGTAAAACATTCCGTATCCGGCGCGAATCACCGTCTTGCCGTCTCCAGAGGGATCCCAAGCCAAGCCAAAGCGCGGAGCCACGTTGTTGTAATCGCGCGGAATGCCTTCTACCACGCCGAGTGCTTTTTCCGCGGCGGCGTTCACCGCAGTTGCCGGAGTGAAGAGCGGACTGATTTCCACGTCGTAGCGCACGCCGTAATTGACAGTGAGGTGCCGGTTCATGCGCCAACTGTCCTGCACAAAAAAGCCCATCGGCTGGTTGTCAAATGGCTGGTTGGAATTCCCGATCCCTTGAATATAAGAGATGGGAATTCCGAGGCCGTAAGATTGCAGGCCTGTCGTTCCAGGGACGCCCGACCCAAAGAGAGCCAAGCCGCCGAAATTCACGTCACCGCCGAAGTCGAGTTCAAAGATTTGCGCCTTGTTCGAGCGCAACTGAATAAGGTTGTAGTCGCCACCAATTTTGAAAGTATGGCTGCCGCGGACTAGGGTCACATGATCTGTAAATTCGAAGCGTCGCTCGATGCGATCTACCGTCGAATAGGGCTCCCGCCCGAAATAGGCGAATCCAGGAATGTTGACGCCGATATTGGAGCCACCGGGCAGTTGCGAGAACCCGAAATGCAGGCCCCGGCGCGCGATCTGTGACCTGAATTCATTGAAGGTCTTGTCGTTGATGATGGTGTCGTGCTGGAAGGTAACGCTGAGATCGCGGGACTGGTTGTATCCGGCGCGTGAACCTGAATTCTGCCCGAAAACCTGGTTTTGAGATGTAGAAGGAAGGCCAGTGACGAGCGACGGAGATACACCAACGCGAAGAAAAGAATTGTTGTGATTGTTCCAGCGCTGATCCAGGCGGGCGGACCAGAGGCTTGTTTTTTCCATCACTGGATAATTCCCGCGCACAGAATTCATCCCGACGTATGACGCCGGAAGAGGCACCAAGCCTGTTCCCACTCCTGGAGGATTCCCAGCAGCTGGAACGCAGATGACATTGTTCACCTGAGTTCCCAATGGACAAGCAACTGGGATAGGAAAAAACTTAGAACCAAGCGCGGTTGGGATTCCAAAGAGGGCGCTCGAGATGGGGACCGTGGATCCGTCCACGTTCTTGTTCATGTCCGCGTTTGCTGCGACATTCGAGCCCGCCGCGGTCACAGACGCGGCTTGCTCGAGTTGAGCCGCAACCGGATTTGAACAAGAAGTTCCCCCAGCCGTCGCAGCGTTAAGAGCATTTTTGTAGAAAGCCAGCTGGTCGGGAGTCATGCTCAGAGGAAATGGAATGCAGGATGAGACAACGCCGGTTGTGAGACCAAAATTGCCGATGCCGATGCTCGAGAATCCTGTTTCTTCGCGCTGCGTGTATTCGTACGAGAAAAAGTAAAACGTCTTGTCCTTCTTCAAGGGACCGCCGAAGGTCAGACCGCTCTGCGTGCGCGTGTAAGCCTGCTTGACTGGGTCGAGGGCTCCGGTCAGGGGATCGACTTGTCCGGAAAAGGCGTTGCGCGCCTGAAATGCCTTGTTGCGGAAGTAGCCGTAAGCGTCGCCGTGAAATTCGTTGCCGCCGCTCTTGGTCACGATGTTGACCACGCCGCCCGTGGCGCGGCCGTATTCCGCGTTGTAGTTGCTCAGGATGAGCTGAAATTCCTGAACGCCTTCCTGGGAAATCGTGGAGCGGATGCCGTTGACGGAATTGTCGCCTGCGTCCGCGCCGTCCACGCTCACCATATTGCCGCGCGCGCGGGCTCCCCCGATGCTCAAGCCGCTGTTGGGAGCCGGACCAATTGTCGGGGCCATATCGCGCGTCGTCTGCGAATTGGTCAGCGTGAAATTGATGTAGTTGCGGCCATTGATGGGCAGGTTGTCGATGCGGCGCTGCTCCACCGTGTCGGAGACCTCTGTCTTGGTGGTTTCGATCGGAGCGGTTTCCGTGGAGACGGTCACCGTCTGGGTCATACCTTTCAGTTCCAAGCGAGGATCAAACGAAGCGCTCTCACCTACGGTCAAAACGATCGATGCATTTTCATAAAGCCCGAAGTTGGCGCCGCCATCCACAGTCAGCTTGTACTGGCCGGGAGGAATTCCCACGAGGTTGTAGCGGCCGTTCTCGTCCGTGACGGCAGTCCGAGTCGCGCCGGTAGCCGCGTTGGTCAGTGTGACCTTTGCGCCTTTCACGGCGAGATTTTGTGGATCGTAGACCGTTCCGGAAAGCGTGGCAGTGTTCACCTGCGCCGAGGCGAGCGCTGCGCTGACGAGCAGAAGCAAAACGAGCCAAGATCCCGCGAATACCAACCGCCAACCCGCCCAAGCACACACCTCTTGCCTGCGTTGCATGAAGTTCCTCCTGTGGCTCCTGAATCTGCCGCTACCCCTAGCGGTGGCGGGCTGGCCCCGCCGCTTCACACCTGAAACAATCGAATATAGGGCTTTTACTGCAACGCCGCCCGGCTTTCAACTGAAAACTTCTCCGTTCTTGTCTTTGAGGCAGGCCAGCGGTTTGCGAGGAGAGACATTGAAACCAGTTAGACTGAACGGCGTAAGCGACCAGACGGGAAACGAAAGAATAACGTGGGAATGTCGCTTCTTGTCGCACACGTGAGACTCATCCCAGAGCGACTCCCGCAATGTGCAAATCATAGGCCGCTATCGGCTTACGATCGCTTCGCAATGCAAACTTCTTTGTTTCAACAACTAGCTTGCGCTGCAAGCTAGTTTGCAGCTTCCGCGTTCGCGAAAGCCCAAGTCGTAGGGCTCCCGCTCTGATTCGAAACAGGTAAAACGTAGAGGCCAGCGCTAGGCGGCTACAGCTGCAGGTGGCGCTGGACGAACTTGCGGAGGCGCTCGCGGTCTTCGTCGCGCATGTGCACGAACTCCACGCCCGTGCCGTCTGAACTAATGTTGCGGACCACGGCGGTGAAATTGATTTTACGAAGGCCGGTGCGCACTTCGAGCTTGATGGAATCACCCACGGCGAGTTTTCGCGGAGACTCGAGATAAGCGCCGCCCAGGCTGATGGTCTTAACGCGAGCGAGGCCGGCAGGCGCGCCTTCAATTTGCGCGCGCAGCGGCGATTCGAGCGGCACGCGCACATAGCGGCGCGGAATGAGATAGCCGGAGCTCGCTTGCGCCGGCGCGCCAAACGCAGCGGCAGCCTGCTTGAACGAAGGGCGATTCTCGATGAGAGCAAGCGCATCCTCGGCGGCGGCGCGCAAGCCCGCAGGCTCTGCATAAGCCAGGCCATCACGCTTTTCTACGAGGGTGCGCAGAAGTTCGGCGGCATCCGCCGAGCGCATACGGCCTAGCGCCTCAATAGCCTTGATGCGCACAAACTGGTCGCGCAAGACTTCGTGTTCCCCCGCGGCAATTTCCAAAAGATGCGGCACAGCGGTGGCTTCCTGCGCCAAGCCAATTTGGTCGATCATCATGGGCACGACCATGGGGTGCGCATCCGCGAGAATCGCGGAGAAAACGAAGGCCACGCTTTGCGCTGAGGCGGAATTGGAGGGACGCGAAAGCTCGCTCACAGCCAAATCCTGAAGGTTCCACTCCCAGCTCCCAATGGCGCGCGCCAGGCCGCGCAGCAGACGTTCGGGATCGGCAACAGCCAGCAGCTTGATTGCGGCCGTCACGCGCTGACGCCGCGCTTCGTATAAACGCGTTTCGAGCAGATTGAGGACGGGCACGCCAATCGTTCGCAGGAGGCGGGCCATCGCCTGCAACATGTCGGCGCCGCGGGACTCGGTGAGCAGCAGCGTCAGGCGGTCCAGCAAGCGCTCCGGATCGCGCTGCAAGAGCCGAGGGAGGATCGGATCCAGCGGTCGTTTGGCCAGAGAAGCGTCCACCAGTAAGAACCAGCGGTCCTGGGCAACCAGACGCGTCGACAGCGCGGTCATGTGATCGTGTTCTTTGTCGCGGGGTGCGCGCTCCAGCCCTGTAAGAATAAATTCGAATCCGGCATAGTCGGCGCGATTCACGGCAATACGCCCCAAGGCTTCCACGAGAGCGGCGAGAAGCGCGGCCGTTTCGGGAGCGGTCTCTGCCTGAAGAGCTTTCATGGCGCACCGGCTGAGTTCCTCTGGCAACTGGTTGGGCCACAGGGATTCGAGGATGGGAACCATCTCATTCAGTCCGGCGGCGACGGAACGCCTTGCCGCGGCGTCAGGAAGTTCCAGGCGGCGCAAGTAATTCAAAACGATGTTTCGCGCTTCGCGCCGCGGAGCATCCGCACCAGTGTCGACCAGTTGCCCGAGGGTTTGACGCAAGGCGGCAACGGGAACGCACCAGACATCCGTGCCGCGCACGACCGCCGATTTTTCTCGCGCAGGCAACTCCAGCCAGAAGCGGTCGATCAACTGCTCGCGATGCTTGTCAGTTGCCCAACTGACTGCCAGCGAAGAGAGGTGCTGCGAGGCATGAGGACCGCTGTAAGCGCCGGATTCCACGAGCACATCCGCAAGGCGGTTAAAGGCTGGTCGGACTGCAGGGGGAGTCAGCGAACCTCCTGCAAATTCCGCGCTGAGGAACTCCAGAATCATGTTTTCCGACAGGCGCAACAGGTAAGGAAGAGGCTGCTCACCATCGTGCGGGGCATATTGCGAGACGGAGTGGAGCAGCATGCGCACACTCTCGCGGCTGGCTTCCTCCATGGCGCGGTGAATCGCGCGGGCCGCTTCTTCAGGAGAGAGGCCGCGAGCAGTCTCTAGCGGGGGAGTAAGGCGTGCAAGCAAACGCAGTGTGGCTGTCAGATCGTCGAGGTTCGGCGCTTTGATCGGTGAGTCCGAGGTTTCCTTTGGGACATGGCCACCATAGGCTACCAAGGCGCCAATCAGGCTAGCCAACACGGTGTCGACTTTGCGATCGGTTTGTGTATTGACCGAAATGCCTTCCACACGATTCTCCACAAGGCGGGCCGGCCACCAGGTGTTGCCGGCATCCCCTGCCAGCCCCTCCAATTCTAGCAATGACTCCTTCATGAGTCGCGCCAGAGTGTCCAGTTCACCTACATGGAATTTCCGCGAGAAGACCAAAGACCAAATGCCCACTCGGTGGAGATCCGCGGCGAGTGCCTGCATTTCACCCTTCGTGTCCGGCAGGTGCCCTTGGCCGATTTTAGGGACGACAATTCCGCCGCGCTCGATGCGAATCTCGAGACCCTCGAGGGACTCCGCGATTTGCCGCAAGGAATCGTAAGCGCTATCCAAACTGTCGAGCCTGCTTGGGTGATTCTTCTCATAAAGCCGCTCGGAACGCAGGAGCAGATGAAAGTTGCGGAGCGCGCGATGGACCTCGATAGCTCTGTGGTCTGTGTTCCCGTAGGCAGCGGTCGAAATAGGGGTCACGAGGCCGTGTCCTACGGCGTTTGACGAAGGGTTGGCAGCGGCCCTGGACTGGGGTCCCTGTTCACCGTCGCTGGTTGGTAATGTGGCTCGAAGAGCCAAAGATCTCTCCTAGAATACTCCGAAGTTGCTGGCTTCAGTCCCGTTGATAGAACTGACATATGGTTCACCCCGAGAAGCCAGACAGTCCCAACATAATAGACATGCAACTGGGCATCCCTGGGGGGCGTAAGATAAGTCTTTTAGATTCTGCGAGAAGGCTTGCACTCGAAGGACTAAAGTGCGATACGACGTAACAAATTGTTACGCTTTCGGTAGAGCGCTCTGAGAATATTTTTCCTTAACTGATAGACTTTGCGCGGGGCGACGATGCCGTCTTCACTACTTCAAGGGCACGTCGATGGTGACCGTGCCGCCTTCGCTGGCTTGGAATGTTCGCTTTGCGAATTGATAGCCACTAAGCTTCAGGGTGACCGTATGCAGACCCGAAGGCACTTGAATTCGAGAAGGTGTGAACTGCCCGGTGGAATTGCCATCCACGATGATTTCCGCGCCTTTGGGATTGCTGTTGACTTGCGCCCAAGCCACGCGCGTGGCCGATCTTTCCGTCAGGGAAACATTGAGTTTCGTCTGTATGTCAGTTACCTGGATGTTCCCCGAGTAGGCTTCGTAGCCGGACAGGCGCAACACCAGATTGTACTGGCCGGGGGCGAGGGGCAATGTGACGGGAGTCTGACCGGACTGCTTCGCGCCGTTGATGAACACGTCGGCCCCTGGCGGATCTGTGCTAATGAAGATGCCCTTGGCAAGGGGTTCGAGCTTCAGCTTCTGGTCCTGTGCTTCGCCTCCCTTGATCTGCAGCGCCGTTTGCAGGGGCTGGTAACCTTCCTTTTGCACTTCCAGGCTGTAGCGTTCCGGCCTGAGATTGTTGAAGCTACAGGGCGTCTCGCATTTGCTCAGAACATGGCCAGCCGGCCCATGGAGAGTGGCAGTCGCGCCGATCACGTCGGTTATCACGTGAATCGCGCCGCGGCCTGCTGCGGGAACAGGATGGCTGCTGTCGTCGGAACCGCCCGCCGCGCTCACAGCGGTGTCGTCGTACTCGATATGATCGATGACGTGCACGCTCGCCGGCGCATTCCGCAGGAATTTCAAGAGTTCGCCATGCTCGGAAGGACGAAGTTTGCCGACCAGGGTCAAAGTGTTGCCCGTACCCTGAACTTTTGCGCGCCCGGCAAATCCCTTCTCGGAGATGGCTTCTTCGATGCGACCTTTGTATTCGGCTGCTTGGAAACCTAGGCCGTTGTCCAGTTTCTTTGATGTGGCTTTCTCGGGAGCGGGGTCTGTGGATTTCGGTTCAGCCGCATCAGGGGCTCCCGTGGCGGCCTCATTAGCACCCTGAGCGGCATCGCTTGCGCCGGAGTTTGAGGCGGAACTATCAGTAGCCGCTTCCGTCGTGGGTGTCGCAGAAGGGGATGAACGGGATTCTTTTGCCTGTGCGTCATGCAGAGCGCGCGCGGCTTGGAAAACCGGTTTGATTTTGTTCGCGCCGTAGACGATGACGCCGAGAAGCAGCAATGCCGCGAAAATCGTACCCACTACGCTCTTCTTCTTCGGCGGCTCGATAGCGGGAGATGCAATACTTCCCGTGCGACGCACGACTGGGGTATGTCCCGGCGACGCGGCCCGCGCGCTTAGAGAGCGAGCCGTCGCAATGACGGTGGGATCGTCGCTCCCAATGCCAGATCCTGGAAGGCCGTGCCCTGCTAATCCGTGGCCCCCCACATTGCTGGACGCCAGGGTTGCAGCCGGAGAGCCGCCCATCACCATCGTCGCATTGGGATTGCTTCCGGCAGTACCCTGCGCGCGGTAATTGCGCAAATCCTCCAGCATTTCGCGGCAACTCTGGTAGCGCTGTTCCGGTTCTTTGGCAAGCGCTTTCATCACCACGGCGCTAATGCCGGGATGAATCGAGGGATCAATCTGGCGCGGCGGAACGGGATCCTCGTTGACAATTTTATAGATGACCGTGGTGATGTTCTGGCCCGGAAAAGGCTTTTCGGCTGTCACCATTTCATAGAGCATGACGCCGAGTGAAAAAATGTCGCTGCGCCCGTCCACGGCGCGCCCTTTCACCTGCTCGGGAGACATATAACTTGGCGTGCCCATGACGTGGGAGGTTTGCTGGGTGCTGCCGAACTGAAGAATTTTAGCGGTGCCGAAGTCGGTGATTTTGACCGTGTCGTCGGCAGTCAGCATTAAGTTCGCGGGCTTGATGTCGCGGTGAACGACGTTGCGTTCATGGGCAAATTGCAGCGCGCTGCACGTCTGGTCCATGATGCGCAGCGTGCGCGGCAAAGGGAAAGAGTGCCCGCCGTCGAGGAGGGCTTGCAGACTCTTGCCCTCCACCAATTCCATGGTGATGTAGTACAGGCCGTCTTCTTCGCCGGCGTCGTAAACAACGACAATGTTGGGATGCGTGAGCAAGCCGGCAGCGCGCGCTTCGGTTTGGAACCGCGCTAGGAGTTCCGCGCGCTTGAGTCCGGTGCCTTCTTCGCTGAGGCGGATGGTTTTTACAGCGACGGTGCGGCCAATGACCGGATCGACGGCCTTGTACACGATGCCCATGGCGCCGCGGCCAAGTTCGCCGACGATCTCGTATCTTCCGGCTTTTGCTACCGTTTCCATCTGCAAGCAGGCGCTGGTTTCGCAAATGCAGCGCCTTCCAAAAATCCCCAAATTGGGCCGGGCAAATGCGCGCCGTCAGAGAGGGCCAAGGCCTATGCTGGTATTTTCTTTCGCCTGACGTTCGTTTGCGGACATACGTCCGCGGACACCCGGGCGCCCTATTCCGAACAGTACCCAGCGGAATTTCTGAGGGTCAACGCTACTGCAGTACCAGTGTTTCGGACTCGATACCGGACCTGAGTGTCAGGTCGGGTTTCGTTCGTCAAACGTAAGATGCCAGTTGCAAGATACGGAGGCCGCGCAGAGCCGGGAGCTTCCTATCGTTTGTGAGGAAAGTGGTGCAGCCAGCTCCTAAATGCAGCAACGAGCTGAAGGGCGTCTGGCGTCTTGGCTCCGGATGCCGCTCTTAGCTGTGCAGAAGCACGCAGATGATCGCGCGAAATCCCCGCGAGCCGGACGCCGCGACTATGCGTGAGAAGGGATTCATAACGCTCGGCCAAAAGATGGTCTCCGGAGCAGCAAGGAACAACCAAAACTTCCAACAGAGTAAGCGCCGACGTGATTAACTCCTTGCCCCCTTTGTCGGCTTCCCTAAAACGCGCTCGATCAGCGGAAGAAAGCGAGGGTGTTCTTCGATGAGGTAGATGAAGATAACCGTGTCCACGCCTACGGAACCGCGGCCGAGATCGGCCAATCAATCCCATGGGCTTCGTTCGCGCTCAATATGTTTCGCCGCGTCGACTGCTTTCCAATGCGCTTTGCCCAAGCCTTTGAGATCGAGGATGGACAGAGGCTTCGGCGCTTCGAGGGCATTGCTAAGAAGGTGGGTCACCTCCTGCGCAATCGATCGATGTTGGCGCTTGCCCCGAGCCTGAAGCTTTCTGTACAGGGCGTCGGGGAAGTTTGTGATATTCAGGATTGCCACCTTGGTGCTCCCATGGAGGAATCACGCGTTTTGGGTCAAGGTCACTGTCTGTGTACATGGGATTCACGCAGAGGCCCGGTGCGTTCCAGGACAGACATATTAGTTTGGCTCTCTGCCTGTGGTTGCTAGCCGCCGTAGCCGTGGAAATCCTTGTCGACGGTCACTTTGCCGGCGAAGGAACGGTAGACGTAGGTGAAATAGCCTGCGGCGAGAATCATGCCGAGGACCCACCAGACGAGCCCGATCTTCAGGCCATAGTTTCCTGCTTTGGCGTTGCTTATCGTCAACGAGAACAGGGGATTGCGCGCGGGCAGCACCATGGGATAAACACCGAAGACTACACTGGTTAGCATGCCGGTCAAATAGGCGCAGGAAGCGAGGAACGCCTTGCGTTCGTCGCGCCTGCGCAATTCAAAGAGAACGCCCGCCAGCCCGGCGACGGCGAGCAAAGGAAAGATCAGGCCCCATGGCCAAGTGGAAAAGTTTTCCAGAACCTGAGGCTGCACGCGAAAAGTTACGGCGGTGACCATCGCGGTCAGCGCGAGCACGCCCCACCAGCTCTGGGCGGCTAATTTTCCAGCGCGTGAACTTACATCGCCGCTCGTTTTCATCTGCACCCAGAGCCCGCCGTGCATCATGAGAGCGAGCAAGGCCAAAACGCCGACGAGAATTGTGTACCAGTCCAGAATGCCGGTCTCATCGCCAAGGCGGAAGTTGGTCCAGAGTGGCTCGAAGAAATAGCCGCTAGAATCCAGCGGCACACCGCGAACCACATTGCCGAGCGCAGCTCCAAAAAAGACGGCGAGCAGCAAACTCGAGCCGCAGAAGAGAAAATCCCAGAGCGGATCCCAAACGGCGCTCTTGATATGATTCCGGAATTCAATCGACGAACCGCGCAGAATCAGCAGCCATAGCACGATCATCAGCGGAAGATAAAATCCGCTGAAACCGCTCGCATACAGGGCTGGAAAAGCAAAATACAGCGTGCCACCCGCTGCCAGGAGCCAGACTTCGTTGCCGTCCCACACCGGACCGATGCTGGCGAGAATCTGCCGCCGTTCTTCGTCGGTTTTTGCCACGAAAAGATGAATGGCTCCGGCGCCGAGATCGAACCCATCCAGCAGCACGTAAACCGCGATCATGATCGCGACCAGGCAGAACCAAATCGTTTCCATGGCTATCTCCTCAATCCGCCGTCACGGCAACTCCATGGCCGCGACCGTTGGCACCGGGTTCGGGCCCCAGCTCGATCTCGCGATAAATTAGAAACAACCATAGAATCGAGAGCACCGCGTACATGCCCATGAAGCCGATGAGCGTGAACCAGGCATTGCCCGCGGCCACGCGCGGCGAGACGCCCTCGGCGGTGCGCATCAGACCATAGATCAGCCAAGGCTGCCGCCCCAACTCCGCAGTCATCCAGCCGGCGGTGTTGGCGATATAAGGCAGGGGAACGCAAATCATAAGGATCCACAGCATCCATTGCGAGCTGTACAGTTTGCCGCGCCAGAGTAGAATCGCGGCAACCACCATGACCGCGATGAAAATCGTGCCCAATCCAACCATCACGTGATAGCTGTAGTAAAGGAGCGGAATCTGGTCCGGCCAGGCTGTCTGAGGGAACTCCGACAGGCCTTTCACGTCAGCACGCCATTGCCGATAAGTGAGGAAACTGAGCATGTTCGGCATTTCAAGAGGATTGTCGAGCCTCCGCCTTTCCACATCCGGCTGGCCAAGAATCGCAAGCGGCGCTCCTTGTTGCGATTGGAACAATCCCTCCATCGCGGCAAGCGTCGGGGGTTGGTTGTACGCAATCATTTTTCCCTGCATGTCTCCGGTGGGGAAGAGCTGGAGCAGCGCGGCGACGATTCCGACGAGGACTCCCGTCCGAACGAAAGTGCGCCCGTAATTTTCGTCACGCTTTGTGAGCAAATAAAAGGCTCCGACAGCGGCCATCACGAAGCAGCCCGTTTGCACCGCGCCGAGCATGTTGTGCGCGTACTGCCACACCGCCCATTTGTTCAGCACCAGGCCCCAGAAACTGGAAAGCTCAATTTCGCCGCCTGGCCCGAGCCGGTAGCCTGCCGGATGCTGCATCCACGCGTCGGTTGCCACGATCAAATAGCCGGAGAGCCACGAACCTAGAAAAACGAGGAATCCGGACCACCAGTGCCCGATGCGCCCCAACCGTTTTTCGCCAAAAAGAAACAAGCCAAGGAAGCTCGACTCCAGAAAGAAGGAAAACACGCCTTCCATGGCCAGCGTTTGGCCGATGACGCCTCCCGCAGCTTTCGAAAACGCGGCCCAGTTCGTGCCGAACTGAAATTCCATAGGAATACCGGTTACAACGCCGAGAGCAAAGTTGATTCCGAAGATGCGGGCCCAGAAGCGCGCAGCACGGTTGTAATGTTCATCGCCGGTGCGCAGCGCCTTGGTTTTCAGATAGACGAGTAGAAGCGCGAGGCCCATGGTGAGTTGCGGAAAGATGTAATGAAATGTGACCGTGAAGGCGAAGTGGAGCCGATGAACGTCCAGCGCTTGTCCCATGAGCACCTCGTAACAGAGGGCGAAGTCCGTCTATGCAGGCTTTGGTTTACTCGAAGGATACGAGCGCAAGAAACTTGCGGGGCTATTATCCCACTTCGAAGGCTTCCTTTAGAAGTAGTTTTCTGCCCTTACCATTGCAAGGCCGTGTGAAACGAGGCGGAATCTCACTCAAACGAGGTATGGTACAATTCCTTGTAGCAGCACGTGGATTGCTGCGCGCTCCTTCCTTTCGAGCCTCAAGTGGTTGTGCGTTTCCTCTATACCCTTGGAGGTTCTATGGCCGTTACCTATAATCCCCGAGTGCCCACTCGTCTTGATTCGAATCTCCGGGGGCGCGCCCTCTTAGAAACGCCTTCGTTAAACAAAGGCACGGCCTTCACTTTGCTTGAGCGCCAAGCTTTGGGTTTGGACGGGCTCCTTCCTCCTGCGGTCGAAACGATCGAAGAACAATCTTTTCGCGCCTACAAAGCTTACCTTCGCAAGCCGGACGACTTGGAGCGTCACATTTATCTACGCCAACTCCAGGACACCAACGAAGTTCTGTTTTACCGCCTGCTTTTGGATCACATCGAAGAGATGTTGCCGATCGTCTATACCCCGGTCGTAGCGGAAGCGTGCCAGGAATTCAGTCACATTTACCGCCGTCCTCGCGGACTGATTATCTCGTATCCGCTTCGAGACCAAATTGAAGGGCTGCTACGCAATCGGCCCAATCAAGAAGTGAGTGTGATTGTAGTCACGGATGGGGAACGCATTCTCGGAATCGGCGATCAGGGAGTCGGCGGGCTCGGGATACCCATTGGCAAGCTGTCGCTGTATACGCTGATTGGCGGCGTTCCGCCCGCGCAAACTTTGCCCATTATCCTGGACGTGGGAACCAACAACGAGCATCGGCTCGCGGATCCGGAATATCTTGGATGGCGGCACAAACGCATCACCGGCGACGAATATTATGACTTCATCGATCGCTTTGTGCGCGCAGTGAAAAGGGAGTTACCCGACACGCTCCTGCAGTGGGAAGACTTTTCCAAGGCGCACGCGCGTCCGATCTTGGACCGTTATCGCGACCAGCTCGTTACTTTTAACGATGACATTCAAGGCACGGCAGCTGTCACAGCGGGAGCGATTTTCTCTGCCGTACGCGCTTCTGAGCGACGGCTGAGCGATCAGCAGGTGGTGATGCTGGGTGCGGGCTCGGCGGGCATCGGCGTCGCCGATATGCTGCGCGAAGCATTTGTTGCCGATGGTTTGTCCGAGGCGGAGGCACGCCTGCGCTTCTGGGTAATTAATAGCGGTGGGCTACTGCATTCCGGGCGCACCGATTTGTCCGAAGAACAGCGCCAGTATGCGCAGCCCGCGGATGTGTTAACGAATTTCACGCACACGCTGGAAGGCCACCGGATCGGATTGAGTGATGTAATACACAAGATAGATGCGACGATTCTCATCGGCTTGTCCACGCTCCCGGGCGCGTTTAGCGAGTCCATCGTTCGTGAAATGGCGCGTAAGTGTCAGCGGCCAATCATCCTACCGCTTTCCAATCCCACTTCTAAATCGGAAGCGGTTCCCGAAGACCTGCTTCGCTGGACGGACGGCCGCGCGCTGATCGCCACGGGCTCCCCATTCCCAGACGTCGAGTTTAAAGGCCGCAAGATGCGGATCTCGCAATGCAACAACGTATTTATCTTTCCCGCTATGGGGCTGGCGGTTTCGGCAACGCATGCGCGGCGCGTCACGGATGGTATGTTTCTTGCCGCAGCGCGAGCGCTAGCCAAGCATTCTCCTGCGCTAGCGGACCCGTCCGCGCCTTTGTTGCCTGCGTTGACCGGACTTCGCCGGGCTGCCGTCGAAATTGCGTTTGCGGCTGGAGAGCAGGCGCAGCGGGAAGGCTTATGCCTCAAGACTCCTCCGGAGTCTTTGCGCAATGCGATTATCTCCTCACAATGGGCGCCGGTTTATCCATCTTATTTGTAAAACCAGTTGATCAACCTTCGCGATTTGAGAGCTACCACGGCTCCTTGAGCTGTTCATGCTCAGCTGAATAGCGAAGACAAACCGCTTACATGCGATCAAAACCGGAAACGTAAAGTTGCAGGTGGGTGGGCGGTCGGAGGAGAAGAATCGGGGCTCAACCCAGGAGCGATCTTGGCGATGCGCAAACTGCGGAAAATGGTCGGCCAATACTCTTTGACGATGTTGGCGGCAGCCGTGAAGCCGAGCCGCACACCATAACGACGGAAGGTTTGCCCCGCGGTTTGTTGCGTCTCGGGAAGATAGCTATTCGCCAAGCTTTCCGCGAAGAGCGGCCCAAGGATTCCCGGCCAATTGGCGCCCTCCGTTCCTGCATCCGTCCGAGCGACGACCAGACGGCTGACGCCGTAACCGATGCGGCGCAAGGGTCCGCCGTGCAGGCTGACAAAGTAGCGCGGGTCGCGTCGGAATAACGACGCGAACAGAAACGTGCCAAAAAATTCCGTCGAAGCGCCTGTGGCCATGGAAGAGCCAAACCGCTTTCCATAGCCGCCGATTCCCTCGCCGTAGGCTGGCAGAGTATCTCGTGCCTGGCCAAGGCCTGCGCTCAGAGCGGAAGAAACAAAGCGCGAGGGCGCAAGGCTCTTGCCCGCGAAGAGTTCCAGCTTTTGCCTGCTGCGGAGTGGGCCGGGGCTGGTTGCCAAATCTGGAAAGAAAATCGAGCGCCGGCCCAGAATTTCAAAGGTCGACTGGAGGCGACTCGTGTGCTTCTGAGGAGTCTGCTCTTGCTTCGCAGTAGGAGTTTCCGGGAGGTCGTTTGGCTTCGGTTCTTGTTGCGCAGTCGCGGCTTGAGCGCCAAGCAGCAAGATCACGCTGAGTCGCAGAGCCCAGGAGCCGCGGTGCATTGCGCAATGGTAGCACGAGCGCAACGTCTGCTCGGACGAAGATGGGAATCGGTCACCAGCGACGAGCCCCGCTGTCATCGACACAGCTGCATTTTGTTGCCCTACATGCCGTGCGATTCTCCCTCGGGTGTCGGCAACTTAGTGATACATGGGTACAGGCTCACCTTTGATTTGCAGGATCGCCTCGTGCGCGGGCGCAGTGAGCCGCGGCCGGTGCGAGATTTCCTCCAGTGCGCCAATCGCCTGCTTTGCGTCGGGTCCTATACTGCCCAACGCGTATATCGCGCTGTCGAAAACATAGTTCGGACCGGGATCGGTCTTGAGCCTCTCTACTAACGCAGGCACAGCCGAGCGGCTCTCCGGACCGATTGCGCCCAACGCGTCGGCTGCGCCAGCGCGCACATAGGGAGCCGGATCGCTCAAGGCTCGAGTCAATTCTGGAACGGCCGAGGCCGATCTTGTGCCTATGGATTTAAGCGCCAAAGTCGCTTGGCACCGAACACGCGCCGAAGGGTCGGAAATAAGCTTGCCTAATTCTGAAACCGATTTTGCCGCGGCCGGACCGATCTGAGCTAACGCGTTTGCAGCAGCACCGCGAATTTCCGCGTCAGCGTCGGAGAGTAAAGCGGTCAAGGACTCCGTGGCGGAAGTAGCGTCTGGCCCAAAACTCCCAATCGCGCGAAGGAGGCCTGCTCGTTCGCCTGTTTCTCCGGATTTGAGGCGCGCGGTATAGAATGCAAGCGGCCGACCACGATAAACCCGCGCGTTCAGAGATGCGTCCCCTCGGACGGTGGTCTTCGCAACCCGCGTCTCCTCGACTGGCGGCCCCGCCGTTTGAGGCACTCGCTCAAGGTCCACTTCTTGTATCCCAAAGTTGTATCCGGCAGAGCGCTGATCCTTTCCCGTGCAGACGAACGTGAGGATGTGGCGTCCTTTCGTCAAATGGAACATCCCGAGCGCGCGATCCCTCGCCACGTAAACTTCCGGCAGGTAGTTGTGAAAAATCTCCGGCCCGGGGAATGGAATCTCCGAAGTTGCGGGCTGGCGCGTGTCCAGATTGGTGGGCTGCCCATCGAGCAATGCCAGGTAGTCGCCATAGTCGGGTGCCTGCGCCATCATCGCAATCATTTCATATTGCGCAGTTTCCGGAATGTCGACGGGAATATTGATTCTCGCTCCGGAGCCCTTTGCTTCGAGAAACAGCAAGTCCTTCGCCCAATCTACTTCTCGCTGCACGGAAGCTTTTCCGCTCTCCGCAGTGACGTCGGCCAGCGAGTCCTCGACAGCAATTTGCGTCACATTTCCGAAGGGCAGCCTCGCCGCGCCATAGGGCGGTTCAGGCAGCTCTTCTTGCACGCCTTTTTGGTACCAAAAGGCGACGCTCGAAAAATAATCAGGGCGTTCTTCGAAAGCAGAGCGGACCGACCCGTCTTCATTGGCGGTCCATCCGGCGTGCTCGATTCCGGCCCACAAAGAAGTCTTGAAGGCGATAGGATCGGGAACGTGCCATCGGTAAGCACTCAACCGCGAGCCTAGGCGCTCGCCCTCCGCCATCGGCGTGCCGGTCCATGGCCCGTCCGAATCGCGCAAGCCCCAGGCGTCGTTGAAATAATCCTCGGATCCGGTACCGTAAATCTGAGGCTGCTTCGCTCCGTCAATGTAGAAGAGGTCGTCACCTTCGCCGAACCACGAGAGCTGTGTTTGTATCACGCCCATCACCGTCCCTACGTAGTGGCCGGTGCCTCGAATATTTAGAAATTCGTAGTTGTGTCCGGCACGCGCGGGCCGTTCCTGGCGGTAGTAGGCATGAAAGTAAGCAATATCCCGGGGCAGAGCCGCGTACTTCCGATAGTCCACGTGATAGTAAAACATCGGAACGATGCGGTCGCCTTCGTTGGTTACCGTGATCCGGCAAGATTTCCGGAAAGGCATTGGCCAGTAACTATTGCGCGCACGTCCCAGCGAGCTGTCGTGGACCATAATGGAGTTCAGGTCGCGTTCCGAGCCGTGCGCGACTCCAAAGAAATCCCCAAGTGGGGTGTCCACGCTGGGTGTCTTGTGTCCGTCGTAATAAACTCTCAAACGGAGCAAGCGCGGCCAGCCGAACTCGTTGTTTGCCACAGTCACCCAGATGTGCGTGATCATGCCCGCGCCCGAAACGTCCGCCATCACCAGAGTCTCGCCCGGCAGAATCCGTTTGCTGTCGTCATTGCTCGCAACGTAGCGATTGCCGCTCGAGACGCGGTGGCTCGAATAACTCTTGAGCCGGGCCAGGCCAAGGCCGTCGAGAAAATCGTCAGCGGCGCTCTGCGCCAAGCAAGTAGTTGCGGCCAAAAGCAAAAGCAAGAAACCGCAAAGAAACGTCATGAAAGCTTTCATGAATGCCGCACCTCCTAGAAAAGTCTTCGGAGCATAACGACTTCGCTTATCAATGTCATTAAATCTTGGGGATATTTCGATTCGAAGCGGAAATCTGGTGGGGCTGGGGAGATTCGAACTCCCGACACGCAGTTTAGGAAACTGCTGCTCTATCCATCTGAGCTACAGCCCCGCTGTCTCCATTGTAATACGTCCTGTTGCTTAGAGAATTGCACAAAGGGATTCGCATCAAGTGAGCCAAAGTGGATTCTTAGTCTGCGGAGCATCCGTTCCGATGGTGAAGAGGCAGACTTGAGGGCAAAGGTTGGTTTCTACCAGTCCGCGTACTTGGTTCCGTCGAGGGCGGTGCCTTGAGATTTGGAGTGCACATCGAAAACGTTACCGCCGCCCCAAGAGGTGGAGTCCGGATCATCCTGCACGGACTGCAGATTCCATTCCGCGCGGCCGGTCATGGGATCCACTGGGATGCGGCGCAGAAAGCGGACCTTTCGGTCGGACCCCGCGCCAATTTGAACGCCTTTGACCAGCGTTTCCAGGTCCGGCGGATATCCTTCGCTTCCGACTTCGACGCGGATGAGATTGCGGTCGGCGTAGTCCTTATAGCGATCGATGGCGTCGCGGATTTCACGCAGCGCTTTGTGAAGTTGCACTTCTTTTGATCTAACAATGGTCACGCGCACCATGGGCAGTGCGGCGGAAGCAAGAACGAGAAGGATGAAAGACGCGATGATGAGCTCAAGTAGAGTAAAGCCTTTTCCCGGGTCTTTCCTTTGCCTGGGCGCAGCACGCAAAACCGCAATGCTTCTTCGACGAGCAGGAGATCGCTTCGTTGGAAGACCGATGAAATCCGCCCAAAAGTTCACCTTATCAGGATAACGCAATTCCTTCGTGCTCTACACGACGTTGTAAACGACTTCTATCTGACAGATGCGGATGGACTCTCCCCATCCGCAATCCGGCCGGATCACAGTATCTCGGCATTGCTTATGTTATTATGCAGTTTCTCCGTCCAAGCAATTGACAAGCCTTCCACTCTGGAGGTCCGTATGGGCAGCAAACTACGCGTCGTGCTCATCGTTGTCGCTGTCTTGGTCGTTTTGATTCTCGTTCTTCCATTTCTGATTCCCGTGAACCAGTTCCGTCCCACTATTGAAGAAAAGGCTTCTGCGGCCCTCGGCCGCAAGGTGCAACTGGGAAACCTGAGCCTATCGCTTCTTAGCGGGTCTCTGTCCGCTGAAAATCTTTCCATCGGCGATGATCCCAAGTTCAGCTCTTCACCTTTTCTCACGGCCAAATCCCTGAAAGTGGGCGTGGAGCTCATGCCGTTGATTTTTTCAAAAACTCTGAACATTACCGGCATCACCATCGACACGCCGCAAGTCACGCTGCTGCACAATTCTGCTGACGTGTGGAATTTCGCCTCGCTAGGCGGCCAAGCGGCAAAGGCACAAGCCAAGCAGGCTCCCGGAGGAAAGACCACGAACGCCGCGGCGGATCTCTCGGTCAATCAACTTGAATTGAAGAACGGGAAGATCATAGTAGGCGCAACTGACTCGAGAAAACGCAGCGCGTACGACAATCTCACGATTACTGCCTCCAATTTCTCAATGACGTCGAAGTTTCCCGTCACCGTGACGGCGGACCTTCCAAACGGCGGCAAATTCAAACTTGAGGGCACCGCCGGGCCGATCGATCAAGAAGACACTTCACTCACTCCGATGGACGCAAAGCTCATGATTACCGGGCTGAATCTTGCTTCGACGGGCTTTCTTGATTCGTCGGAGGGCCTCGGTGGCATTGTCGATTTGGACGGCACCGTGGCGTCAAGCGGAGGACAGGCGGAAACGAAAGGCAGCGCCAAACTTTCCAAAGCACTTCTCGTGGAAGGTGGCTCGCCCGCGGGCGTCCCGGTTACGGTCAACTTCAATACGAAATACAATCTCCGCAAGAATACCGGTGTTCTGAACCCATCGGTCCTGAAAATTGGCAGCGCTGCCGCGCGCCTGACTGGGACCTATGACACTTCCGGCGAAGCCACCGTCGTCAAGATCAGTCTGGATGCCAAGGATATGCCTGCCAAGGATTTGCAGGCATTTCTTCCCGCGCTGGGCATCAATATTCCCAGAGGCGCTTCGCTCACGGCCGGCACGCTTAACGCCGATCTCGACATTACGGGTCCGACGAACAAGCTCGTCACGACCGGCAATGTCGGTCTCTTCAATGGCAAATTGGCCGGATTTGATCTCGGCTCAAAAATGGCGGCCATTTCCGCGCTCGCTGGCCTCAAAACCGGTCAGGACCTCGATATCGAAAAGCTTACGACGAACCTCCGCATGGCTCCCGAAGGACTCCGCGCAGACAATTTCAACGCGAGTGTCCCCGCCTTAGGCACCCTCATTGGCGCGGGTACGGTTGACGCGAAGAATAACCTGGATTTCAAGATGGTCGCTACAGTGTCTAAGAATCTCGGAAGCGGAGCCAGTGCACCGGCGGGCGCGGCTGGCGGCGTTGCCGGCGCCCTCGGCGGATTGCTGGGCAAAGCGGCGGGCGGCGCTGCGGCGGTTCAGGGTATGAAAATTCCGTTCCTGGTCCAAGGAACAACTTCCGATCCCAAATTCGTCCCTGATGTCGCCGGCCTCGCCAAGGAGATGTTCAAGTCCCAGCTCGGCGGTCTCGCGGCTCCCGGCAACACGCAACAGCAGCAGAATCCAAGCAATCCCGTTGACGCTCTCAGCGGCCTCTTCAAAAAGAAAAAGCCCTAGGCCGTTTCTTACGTCTCTATCTTGACTCTGTGGAAACTTCGCACTAGCCTCATGCGTCTATTCGAAGGTCGGTATCTGAGTGTCCTTCAAAGTCTTATAGCCGGGGGATTCGCATGCGCTTGAAACTGCTCCGCAGGTGTGCGTCCGCGTTGTGTCTTGCCGCTCTTGGGTTTCTCTTTTTCTACCCATCGCAGCTTCATGCCCAGGGCGGCGAGCCGCAATACTTCGCCATTCGCGGCGCAAAGGTTGTGCCTGTTTCCGGGCCGCCCCTAGAAGACGCGACCGTTGTCGTTTCTCGCGGCGTCATCACCGCCGTCGGCAAAGACGTGACGATTCCACCGGAAGCCTGGGTGATCGATGGCAAAGGTTTGACAGTTTATCCCGGGCTTGTGGATGCCTTCACCGATGTTGGCATTCCTGCCGCACCTCCTTCCGGCGGAGAGAGTGGAGCTCCTCGTCGTCCGCAACAACAATCACGCGGTCCAGAGGACCGCCCGGCTTCCACGCCTTGGCGCAGCGGAGCAGACGAAGTCAATCTGAGTGACAAGCGCATCGAAACCTGGCGCAACGGAGGCTTCACGACTGTCATTTGCGCGCCCAAAGGTGGTTTCTTCCCCGGCCAGGCTGCGGTTCTGGACCTTGCGGGAGACCACGCTGGCGATCTCGTCGTGAAATCGCCTGTAGCGATTCCGCTTTCCTTCCAAGGAACGGGGGGATTTGGCAGTGGTTTTCCCGACTCGCTCCTCGGCGTGCTGGCCTACATTCATCAGGTTTGGCTAGACACCGATTGGAGCGTCAAAGCGCAGGCCATTTACGAGAAAAATCCTCGCGGCGTCGCGCGGCCTCGCTATGACCGCACCGAAGCCGCTCTTGCGGAGGCGTTGGAAGACCATGCCCTGGTTCTCGTGCCTGCGAACAATACCGTGCAACTCCGCCGAGCGCTCGAGCTCACCGACCGCTGGCAGGTCAAAGGCGCGATTTACGGCGGCCAGATGGGCTACGAAGTCGCCTCGGAAATTGCGGCGAAGAAGCTTCCTGTGCTCGTGGACCTGAAATGGCCGGAAGCGGAAAAAGACGCCGATCCGGAGGCCAAGCCGTCGCTGCGAACGTTGCGGTTCCGCGACCGAGCTCCTTCGACGCCGGAGGCCTTCACCAAGGCAGGCGTGAAATTTGCCTTTTATTCAGGTGGGATCGCTGCTCCGAAGGACATTCTCAAAGCCGCGAAGAAATCCGTTGACGCTGGACTTTCGCGCGATGCGGCACTGCGCGCCTTTACCCTCTCGGCAGCGGAAATTTTTGGCGTAGCCGACCGGCTCGGCTCCATCGAAACCGGCAAAATCGCGAATCTTGTCGTGACCGATGGCGACCTCTTCGAAGAAAAAACCAAAATCAAAATGGTTTTCGTGGACGGGCAGCGGTTCGAGGCGCACGAACCGGAAAAGCCGAAAGAACCGCCCAAGGGTGACATCACCGGAAGATGGAAGCTCTCTTACACCACACCGGAAGGTCCTGAAGAATCCACCGCCGACCTCACGATGGATAAGGACGGCACGATTTCCGGTTCGGTCTCGAGCCACCGTGGCAACGCCAACATCATCAGCGGTTACCTTAGCGTCGACAAATTCAGCTTCACCATCAACATCGTTCTCGACCAAGGCCCCACGGATGTCACGTTCTCCGGCACCTTCGACGGCACATCGTTGAAAGGCTCTATCAGTGTCAGCGCCCTCGGCTTGTCGCTCGATTTCACCGGCGTCAAAGCCGGCCCGTCTGGCACTAGTGCGGTCGTTTTCGGAGGTGCGCAATGAGCATCTCGTTCATGACAGACGTAAGCCGCGCTCGCCTTGCTTTCGTGTCTGTCTTCCTTCCATTTCTTTTCGCGCTTTGCATCGCGTCGTCTGTGCCAGCTGCTGCTCCACCGGACGCTCCGGTCGTGATCCTGGTTCAAAACGCCACGATAATGACCATTTCTCACGGCACCATCGAGCACGGTTCCGTGCTTATTAGGGACGGCAAAATCGCCGAAGTCGGGCAGTCCATCAAAGCTCCGGCGGGCGCGCAGGTGATCGATGCTTCGGGGCAGTTCGTGATTCCGGGGATCATCGATTGCCATTCGCACATTGCCGCGGAGGCCATCAACGAGGGCAGCGTCTCAGTTTCCTCGATAGTGAACATGGAAGAAGTCCTGGATCCCGACGACATTGACATTTATCGCGACCTCGCGGGCGGAGTCACTTCCGCGAACATTCTTCACGGCTCCGCCAACTCCATCGGCGGGCAGACTCTGGTGATCAAGTTGCGGTGGGGCCAACCCGCCTCGAAGCTTCCGTTTGAGGGCGCCATGCCCGGTATCAAGTTCGCTCTCGGTGAAAACCCGAAACGTTCGAACTTCAGCGTTCCTGGCCAGCCCCGCCGTTATCCCGCCACGCGCATGGGCGTCGAAGAAACCATTCGCGCCGCGTTCAGCGAAGCCCGCGATTACAAGAAAACCTGGGACGATTACAACAAGCGCGTCGCTGCTGGCGAAAAAAATCTCATCCCGCCGCGCCGCGACCTGAAACTCGAGCCGCTCGTCGAAGTTCTCGAAGGCAAACGCTACGTGCACTCGCACTGCTACCGCGAAGACGAAATCCTGATGCTTCTCCGCGTGGCTAAGGAGTTCGGTTTCAAAGTCCGCACGTTCCAGCACGTTCTCGAAGGTTACAAGGTCGCCGATGAACTCGCGGCCGCAGGCGTTGGCGCTTCGACGTTCTCCGACTGGTGGGCTTATAAAGTCGAAGCCTACGACGCCATTCCCTACAACGCCGCGCTGATGACCCGCCGCGGCGTGATCGTTTCCATCAATTCCGATGATGCGGAAGAAGCCACGCACCTCAATCAAGAAGCCGCCAAGAGCATGAAGTACGGCGGGCTCAGTCACGACGAGGCGCTGAAACTCGTTACTTTGAATCCGGCTATTCAGCTCGGCATCGACAAGCGCGTTGGCACCATCGATGTGGGCAAAGACGCCGACTTGGCGATTTACAACCATGATCCGCTCAGCGCCTACGCCGTTGTCCAGAAAACGCTGATCGATGGCCGCGTTTACTTCGATCGCGAAAAAGACATTGCCAATCGCGCCGAAATCGAGAAAGAGAAAAAGGCGCTGACTGAGAAATTGAAGAAAGCCGAAAAGAAGCCTGAAGAGAAGAAACCGGAAGAAAAGAAACCCGAAGAAAAGCCAAAGCCGCCTGCACTCGCAGCACCTACAGCTCAGGCTGGAGCTACTCTCGGAGGTGCGCTGTGAAAAAGAGAAAGGCCACCCGGCCGCGCAGTCCGCGCAGCCCGCTTTATTTCTTCAACTTTCTTTGTTTGATTTGTCTTTTTTGCGCTCCTGCCGCTGGCGCGCAAACACAGTCGCCTTCCGTCTACGCGATTACGCACGCAAAGATCTTCACGCTCGCGGGCTCTCCGATTGAAGATGGAACGCTGGTGATCCGTGACGGCAAGATCGCCGCAGTTGGCGCCACCGTGGAAGTTCCCGCGGGCGCTCAGGTAATTGACGCGAAAGGATTGCAAGTCTATCCCGGCCTCTTCGATGCCGTTACGCAGATGGGCTTGAGCGAAGTCAGCGCCGTCAATGCCACCGTCGACACCACGGAAACGGGAAGCTATAACCCGGACGTTGTCGCTGCAGCCGCGATTTCCCCCTCGAGCGAACACATTCCCGTCACGCGCGCTTCCGGCATCACCGAAGTCCTTGCGGTTCCCGCTAGCGGCGGCTTCGATTTTGGCGGTAGCCGGGGAACTTTGGGTGGCCAGGCTTCCGCAATTCATCTTGACGGCTGGACTATCGACGAAATGCTGATCAAGAAAAGCGCCGCCATGGCGCTCAATTGGCCGCAAATTCAAACTGAGACTTTTGATTTCGCCACCTTCTCGCGCAAGGAAAAGCCGTATACCGAGGCTAAGCAGGAGTACGACAAGCAGGTCAATGAACTCACTGATTGGCTCGACCGCGCCCGCCACTACGCGCAGGCGATGGAAAAGGGTTCCGTCTCGAAATACGACCGGGACCTCAAGCTCGAAGCTCTCGCCCCCGTCATTCGCGGCGAACTGCCCGTACTGGTGTTTGCCAATCGCGCCCGCGACATTCGCAATGCCGTCGAATTTTGCGACAAGCAAAAGCTGAAAATGATCCTCGCCGGAGGCGAAGAAGCGTATAAGGTCAAGGACCTCCTTCGTTCGAAGGACATCCCGGTCATTCTTCGGCCTATGCTCACGCTTCCGCCGGACGAAGACGATCCCTATGACCGTGAGCTTACGCAGCCCGCCGAACTCGCAGCCGCCGGCGTGAAGTTTGCCATCGCCAGCTTCGATAATTCTTTCGCCCGGCGCCTGGGACAAAACGCCGCCAACGCTGTCGCGCACGGTTTGTCCTACGAGGAAGCGTTGCGCGCCGTTACCATTAATCCGGCGCAGATTTTTGGCTTGGGAGGCCAGCTCGGTACGCTCGAACAAGGCAAAATCGCCAACGTGATCGTCACCAATGGCGACCCGCTGGAATTGACCACTGATGTGAAGTATCTGTTCATCAAAGGACAACTCACTTCGATGGAAAACAAACACCATCGCTTGTATGAGAAGTATTTGAACCGGCCGAAAGCTTCGAACTGAGCTCCACGCTAGACACGAGCAGGCTTGTCTGATCGGAGCGGGGCCGTTCGCGCCTAAGCGGCTTGTTCCTGCCGCTCGCAAGTAAGCGTTAATTCCTCGATCGCCACGTCATTGCCCTTGGCGTTCAGCGTGGGCCCGGTCCACTTGCTTGGCCACGCGCTGAAGAAATTCCACCGCAACTTCTCGTTGCCCTGAGAATCCAGCAGTATCACAGCACCGTCTTTCCTCACCAGGTTTCCTTGGATCACCTGCAAATGCCATTTGTAGAGTTCCTGTGAGTCAGTAACGCCCCATTTCAGAACAATATCCGGATAAGAGACTTTTCCCGCCAGTTTGCGAACTGATGCGGGATCGCTGCCCTCGCGATATTCGACGACTTCTACCTGCGATCCCAGGCCCGTGCATTCCATGAATCCAGCCTGCTGGATCCCGTCCATCTCCACGCGAAAGCGGAAATTCAGATAGGGATCGATTCTGTGCCCTTTTGCCATGCTTTCCTCTCTTCCCTTGCCTTTTGGCGATTTCATGGTCTTCCAACCTGGACAACCAGTCCTTCGGTCTTCCAATTATGGACAGACCGCGAATTCTTCCATTTTTCAGCAACTTTTTCAGGGCATAGAGCGTTGTATAAAAAGAACCCCATGAGAACACTTCCGCCTCGTCGTCTCTACATAGTGCGTCTTTTTGGAGCAGCGTTTCTTTGTTGGCTTGCCACGTTGCGGCCAACCGCCGCTCAGGAGCCGGCAAAGATTGCGGAACAGTATGTCAAAGCAGCGGGCGGAGGCCGGGCGCTGTCTAGAATTCATACCCTGTCGCTGGAAGGCGCCTTCACGACAGACGACGGAAAGTCCGGCACTTTCACGCTCGATACCAAACTGCCCAATCGCTATTACATGGAACTGCTTGTGGGCGACCAAAACTTGATTGAGGCTTACAACGGCAAGTCCGCCTGGCACCGGGATGCCGGAGGCGAACTCGGCACACTGGTCGGCTCCGAGGGAATGCAGCTGGAAGCGGCCGCTCAGTATTACAACTTACGACTCGTAAATCCAAAGAAGGAGAAGATGGCGCTGGCGTTTGTAGGCAGCGCTCAAGTTCGCGGCAAAGATGCTTTGGAACTTGAAGTAACTAGCGCCACTGGAATGAAACGCCACGTGTTCTTCGACCTGCAGACCCACCTCATCGTGAAGGAGGCCGGAACCGTTGGCGGCGTGGAAGAGGAAATCCTTTACGACGACTACCGGCCAGTGGAGGGCGTCAAGCTTCCGAACAAAATTGAGCTGCATCGCGACGGCGCGAAATACGACATCACTGTGACACGCGCAATCGTCAATGGCACCATAGGCGAGCGCGTCTTCGATTTCCCGATCAAGTCCCAGGTAAAATTGCCGGACCTCAAGACTCTCTTCAAGGAAATTGATGACAATCAGAAAGCCATCGACAAGATCAAGGAAAACTACGCGGGTACCGAAACGGAAGAAGAAACCGAGTACGACGGCAACGGAAAAGTGAAGAAGCGCGAGACACGCGAATCCACTTTCTTCTACCTGGACGGCGATGAGATCACCACGCTGGTGAAAAAAGACGGCAAGCCGCTCAGCGAAAAAGAACGAGAAAAGGAAAACGAAAGCGTCCGGAAGCGCATCGAGGAACACCAGAAGCGTCAAGCCAAGAAAGAAGCTAAAGAAGAAAAAGCCAAGGAGCAAGGAAAAGACGAAAGCAAAGACAAAGATGAGCCGGGCATTGAGGTCTTTTTACGTGCCTGCCAGTTCGTAAATCCGCGCCGCGAGCGTTTCCGTGGTCAGGACGTCTTGGTTTTTGATTTCGAGCCGAATCCCGAGTTCAAGCCGCACACTCTTGCTGAAAAAATTGTCCAAAAGCTTGCCGGTGTGGTCTGGATAGACGAAAAGGCTCATGACGTCGCGCGCTTGGAAGCCTATTTCGTCAGCGACGCAAGAATTGCGGGGGGCCTGCTTGCCAATGTGCAGAAAGGAACGAGCTTCGTTTTCGAGCAAGCCTTTATCAACAATGAAGTCTGGCTACCCACCTATATGGAAGGGCATCTTGGCGCCCGCGTCTTGTTGGTGAAAGGTTTCAAGATAAGCTTCGTAACACGCTATTCGGACTACAAGAAATTCAACGTGCAAACGCTTTCCACGATCGCCAAGCCCAAAGCCGCAGAGACGCCTTCGCAACCCTGAACGCCGGCCAGGTTCTCCTCACTCAGAAAAAAGACGGAACAAACCTTGTGGAGCAGCCGGTGCGCTTGCAGCGGCATCAAAGAAGCATGTCTATGTCCAAACCAAGTCCAAGTATGACCGCGCGTGAAGTGTTCCGTGCCTGGGGCAGGATCTTGCGCGGCAATTTGCCGATGCTCTCGATTGAAATTACCCGCGAGTGTCCCCTGAGTTGTCCTGGCTGCTACGCCTATGGCGAATCGCATCTGGCGGGCGGTGTGCAACTCCGCGACCTCAGCGATGCCAGAGGCGACGCCCTCGTACTCGGCGTGCTGCAGCTGGTGCGCAAACATCGCCCGATGCACGTTTCCCTGGTTGGCGGCGAGCCTCTGATCCGCCATCGCGAATTGAGCGCGATTCTTCCGGCGCTTAGCGCCGAGAGCATTTTTACATTGGTAGTCACCAGCGGCGTTATTTCCATCCCTGCAGAATGGATGAAGCTGCCGCGCGTGCGCGTCGCAGTTTCCGTAGACGGGCTTCCGGAACACCATGATATTCGCCGCCAGCCGGCGACCTATGAACGCATTTTGAAGAACATTTACGGGCGCGAAGTGAATATTCATTGGGTCATTACCCGGCCCATGTTGGAACGCCCGAGCTATTTCGAGGATTACGTTTTTTTTTGGAGTTCGCGCCCGGAGGTAAACCGCATCTGGGCTAGCTTCTACACTCCTCAGAAGGACGAGCAAAGCGCCGAAATGCTTACAGCCGCAGATCGCGAATTTGCCGCCGCGCAACTCACCGCGCTGGCGAAGCAGTACCCAAAGCTGTTATTCCACGCAGGCATTGCCGAGGCTTTTCTTCGTCCGCCGGAAAGCCCCAAGGACTGCCTTTTTGCGAAAATGTCCGCAAATTACTCCGCGGATTTGCGCACGCGCGTCGAGCCCTGCGTTTTTGGCGGTGCGCCAGACTGCTCACAGTGCGGCTGCATGGCCAGCACGGGTTTACATTGGGTGCGCGGAGTAAAGGTTGCTGGAGAGTTGAAAGTCGGCGATTTTGTGGGCGCTTCTATTCGAGTCGGCTCGTTCATGAACCGTCTCAAGCGCAAATCCGTTCATCCCTCGCGTTGGAATACCCGCGAGCCGCAGATCGCAACTCCCGTCGATCTAGTACAGATTAAGACTTGATGTGGTTGCTTCTTTTGGCAGCTTGCACCGCCGAGTTGCGAACAGGGCTCAACCTAGTGAATAGGGCCGCTCAGAGCCTCTCGCACTTTTTGTTTTAGCACCTGCGGCGTGAAAGGTTTCTGCAGGAAAGAAAGTCCTTCTTCAAGCGTTCCATCTTCCGCTATCACGTTGTACGTGTACCCGGACATATAGAGCACACGGAGGTTCGTGTGTAGAGCCGTCAAATGTTTCGCCAGATCATGTCCGCTCATTCCCGGCATAACCACGTCCGTCAACAGCAGATGAATTTCCGATCCATGTTTTCCCGCTAGCCGCACGGCGTCTTCGGAATTTTGCGCTTCAATCACCGTATATCCCTGTTCGGAAAGCACTATGCGCGCTAACTCGCGCACCGCGGGCTCATCCTCGACGAGCAATATGGTTTCCATACCCTTGCCATTGGCTGTCGCACTCCATTCCACTTTCGGGGGCGCCTCGACGCGTTCTTCCACTCGAGGCAAATACACTTTGAAGGTGGTTCCTTTCCCTACCTCGCTATTGACCATAATGTGCCCGCCGCTTTGCTTGACGATGCCGTATACCGTCGAGAGGCCTAGGCCGGTACCTCGGCTGCTTTCTTTTGTCGTGTAAAAAGGCTCGAAGATGTGCGGGAGCGTATCCGGGCTGATCCCCACACCGGTATCCGTTACGCTCAGCATCACGTAGAGTCCCGGGTTGAAAGACGTCTGGTCATTGGCAAGGGAGGCGTCCACCTCGACGTTTTTGGTTTCAATCCACAGCTTGCCCCCGTCCGGCATGGCGTCGCGCGCATTGACAATTAAATTCAGGATCACCTGCTCGATTTGCCCGGGGTCGGCCTTCACAGCTCCCAGATTCTTTTCCACCAGCGTTCTCATCTCGATGGTTTCGCTCACCAGGCGCCGCACCATCTTGTCCATGCTCAAAACGATCATGTTCAGGTCCAGTACCTTCGGTTTCAAGACTTGCTTGCGGCTGAACGCCAGGAGTTGCCTCACCAGCGTAACGGCACGTTCAGCGGCGTCGGCGATCTGCTGGATGTTTCCTCGCAGTTCGGGATGCGCCGTAACGCGGCTCAGCGCCAATTCCACGTAGCCCTTGATGATCGTCAGCAGGTTGTTAAAATCGTGCGCCACTCCTCCCGCGAGCCGGCCCACGGCCTCCATTCGGCGCGCCTGCTGCAATTGGTTTTCCAGCGCACGCCTTTCTGTAATATCGACGATGATGCCTTCCATCAGCGGGTGGCTTTCGCTTCCGGGCACGAAAACCGCGTTGTCGCTTACCCAGATGATCCGGCCGTCTTTGCGCTTTAGGCGGTACTCCGCCTGATAGCGCTTGGATTTCCTGAAGCTCTGTTCCGCAGCCTCAAGGACCGGATGATCTTCCTCATGAACGTGAAGAATCCAATTCTCGGCGTCGGCCTGCCACTCCTCCTGCGTGTAACCCAAAATCGCTTCCACCTGCGGACTTACGTAATGCCATTTCCCGTGCAGGCCCACTTCAGAGATATAACTAACTGCCGCCACCTGCTCGACGAACATCTTGTACTTGGCTTCGGTCTCAATGTGGGCACGCTCGGCCTTCAAGCGCTCGCTGATGTCCCGGGCCACGCATACTGCGCCTCCCTCCGGCATCGCCGTGATGGTCATTTCCACGGGAATTCGCGAACCGTCCCGCCGGCTGAGCGACACTTGCTCCGACCACTTGCCTGTCTCTTTCAGCGAGTCACGAATATGCTCTTCGAGCAGCGTCGTATCTTTCTTATCGTAAATTTCACGCCAGTTTTTCCCGGCCATCGCGGACGCCTGCTCAAAACGCATCATTTTGGCAAATGCCGTATTTACGTAGAGAAGCTTGCCTTCCTTTCCCACGATGGAGATTCCGTCGACCGCGGAATCCATCGCCAGCGCATGAGTCATTGCTTCATTCGCGCTCTTTGCCTCGCAATGCTGGCTGATGGCCAGGCGCGCCGCATAACAGAGGATGGAAACTCCAAGAAGCGAGAAGCGAAGTGCCCGCCATTCCGCTTCGAGTTGTGCTACCTGGAACAGGATGATCAAAGGCGCTAACGCAAGCGTGCCGTTGGTCACCAGCAACTCGCTCAGCGCTTTCCGCCGCACCTGCGGCCCTCTTCCTTCTTCAGCGCTCGGCTTCCATCCGGCCGCCCATAAGGCTCCGTAAAGAAGCGGCAACGTCCAAAGCAGATCCCGCAAGGTTCCGGTCGGCGCTGGCCGGACCATTTGCAAATACTGCGCGGTTGCTGAGAAAACCGTCAGCGTCACAAGAAACAGCGCCAAACCCCGGTAAAGTTCGCGAATATGCTGCTTCCGTGCAGTCAAGGCCCGGAATCCAGCCAATGTCGCCACCAAAGCATCCTCTAGGTTCTCTACGCGCATCTCCCGCAGGAATGCGGTGTGTTCGTCCAGCCGGTGCGCCGGCAAAAAATAAAACTCTACGAAAATGAAAAAGAAGACGATGCTGATCTGAATGAAATCGAGTACTGCTTCCATATCAATCCGCGGAGAATCCTTGTCCTGATCCAAGAACAGGGCCATGGCGAGAAACATGTCTTCAAAGCCGAAAAGGAATCGCACAGCGGAGGTCAGCGGCGGTTCAGTGTGCAGCACCACCTCGTAGTACATCCAACCGAGGTTGGCCACGCCCCAGATGGAGATGCCCAGCCCCACAACCAGCCAAAGCGGACGGCTCAAGCCGCGTCCTCGGCGGGATGCGCCAAACGCCATCACCGCGGCAAAGCCGCAGGCAATGATCTGTAGAAAGTTAGCAAGGAGTGATCCCGTCGTGGAAGGTCCGAGCGTCGCTGCTTCAAGAAGATGCAGCGCGATAATGACTGCGGCAAGGATCAGGGGCTTCCGGGGCATTCCTGCTCGTACGTTCGCGTTCCTATTGAATTTTCTTGCTTAGAATTATTTTATGGGTGGCCCCGCGGGGCATTATACACACGTTTGGAGCGTGTGCTCTGCGCAATACGGGGTTCTAAATCGGTTTAAGCAAAGAGTAAATGCGCAGCGAATTTTCGTTTTGTCGAGCTAGCGCCCTTCGAATGGGTAGCGGTCCTGCGCCTGCACAGCGGCGGCAACTTTCCGCCGCAGCGCAATCGTGTTCACCGGCGCGCGTTTGGCAAAGCGCTTCAGCACCGCCATTTGTGTGGTCAGCATGTCGCCTTCTTGCACCGCAGCGATGGCTCGCCGCGCTTCGCGCTCCACGCGTTCGGCGGCATCGTTGATAAACACTCTCGCGCCGTCGATCATCGTCTGCGAAGCGGCTTCGCCTTTGGTTGCCGCCGCTTTCTGCGCGCGAAGCAGGCAGGACTCCATGGCGTAGACTTCCATAACCACGTTCGAAAGCGCGCCGATCAATTCCTGCTCATCCGCCAGCTTCTCGCGGAATTTCTGCACGGCCCCGCCGGCCGCCTGCAAAAACATTTTCTTGGCATTGGCCACCACGCGCGCCTCATCCGCGAGCACGCCTTCCGGCGCTTCTTCGAACGACGGCCCCGCTAGAATTTCATCCGCCAGCTTCATTGCCGCGGGAATCAGCGGCAGTTGCCCGCCCATCGCCCGCTTCATCAGCATCTGGATGATCAGCATGCGGTTGATTTCGTTCGTCCCTTCGAAGATGCGGTTGACGCGCGAATCGCGGTACGCGCGGCACACGGGATACTCTTCGTGGAAGCCGTAGCCGCCAAAAATCTGCACTGCCTCGTCCACCACGAAATCCAGCATCTCGCTGCCATAAACTTTCGCAATCGAGCTTTCGATCGCGTACTCTTCCAGCACCCTCATGGTGTTTTGAATTTTATCGCCCGATCCCGCGGCCGCGTGCATCGCGCCTTCGATGTTTCCCGCCGAGCGGTACACCATCGACTCCACAGCCAGAATCTGAATGGCCATCTCCGCCAGCTTTTCCCTCATCATCCCGAAGTCGCCGATTTGCTTGCCAAACGCTTTGCGCTCTTTCGTGTACTTCGACGCGGTCGCCAGCACGTTTTTCGCTCCGCCCACGCACGACGCGCCCAGCGTGAACCGCCCCGCGTTCAAAATGTTGAACGCCACAATGTGCCCGCGCCCGATTTCGTGCAGCACGTTTTCCTTCGGCACTTTGCAGTTTTCCAGGAAAATCGGCGTCGTCGAGCTCCCGTGAATCCCCATCTTGTGCTCTTCGGCCCCTGGCTTGAAGCCGGGAAACGTCCGCTCTACGATGAACGCCGTGAATTTCTCGCCGTTCACTTTCGCGAACACGATGTACACATCCGCGAACCCGCCGTTGGTGATCCACATCTTCTGCCCGTTCAAGATGTAGTGCGTGCCTTCCTTGTTGAGCTCCGCGCGCGTCAGCGAATTTTGCGAGTCCGAACCTGCTTGCGGCTCGGAAAGGCAATACGCACCGATCCATTCACCCGTCGCCAGTTTCGGCAAATACTTTTTCTTCTGCGCTTCCGTCCCGAAGTACACGATCGGCAGCGTCCCGATTCCCGCATGCGCCCCGTGCGTCACCGCAAACCCGCCGTAAATCGAAAGCTTCTCCGTCAAAACGGTTGTGGCAATTTTGTCGAGCCCCGCTCCGCCGAATTCTTCCGGCACGCCGCCGCCCATCAGGCCCACTTCTCCGGCCTTTTTCACCAGCGAAGTCATCAAGCCGGGCTTTTTGTTTTCCAGGTCCTTCACCAGCGGCAAAACTTCCTTCACTACAAATTCTTCCGCCGTCTGTCCCATCAGTTTCTGGTCGTCGCTCAGATCGGCGGGCGTAAATACGTCGCTCGCCTGCGGCGATTCCAGCAGGAAGCTGCCTCCCTTTGCTGCAGGCTTGGTCAAAGTCGCGGTGGCCATCGTAGTGTCTCCTAGCGGGAAGTCTTTGTTACTGCGTTTTTACTCGAAGGCGAGTGGGAGCGCACAACGCAACAAATGCATTTCACTTTCCTCATCTTACTCCCGCTCCGTCGCCCAGTAAACACCGTTAACTTGCGCGTGTCGCATCAGTTTCGGGCTCTGCGTGACTTAAGTCAGATTTTCTTCTTGGGTTGAGTTTTTGCCTCTATTATGTGTTGTGAAGTGAGGGCCCTGCCTCGCGTGACTCGGCCCCTTCGTGCCTGTTATCCTCATATCCCCAAGTCGTTCTGAGGTGAATTTCATGCGCAAATCTTTTTTGCTCGTGTTTTTGCTTGTACTTGCTGTGGCCGCTGTGGCCCAGCAAATTTCGCCCGCCTCCCATTTCGACGGCAATTCCTGGTGGGCGCACGTGAAATATCTCGCCGACGATTCGCTCGAAGGCCGCAATACCGGCAGCGAGGGCCTCAAAAAAGCCGAGGCTTATGCCGTGGAGCAGCTCCAGAAAGCCGGCCTCGAGCCAGCGGGAGTCAACGGCTTCTATCAGCCCGTCAAATTCAATCAATTCCAGGTCGATGAATCTAAATCCTCCCTCGCGCTCGTTTCCAAAGGCAAAGCCGAGCCTCTCTCTTTCGCCGACGATGCGTTCATCAGCTCCCGCTCCACGCACGCTACCGTCTATCTCGAAGCGCCCATGGTTTTCGTCGGCTACGGTCTGAAAATCCCTGAAAAAAATCTCGACGAACTCGCCGGTCTCGATTTGATCGGCAAAGTCGCGGTCTACCTCGCCGGTTCGCCGGCCGACATCCCTACGGCTCTCGCTGCACACTATCAAACTGCCGGCGAGCGCTGGAAGGCCCTGCACGCTGCCGGCGCCATCGGCATGGTCACCATTTTCAATCCCGCGTCCATGGACATTCCCTGGTCGCGCATCTCCGCAAACCACAATGAACCTTCCATGGACCTCGCCGGTTCCGAGTTCAACGAAACTCCCGGCTTGCAACTCGGCGTCGCGTTTAATCCCGCTTCTGCGGAGAAACTGTTCGCTGGTTCGGGCCACACCTTTGCGGAAATCGCCGAACTCGGCAAAGACCGCAAGCCGCTTCCGCATTTTTCCTTGGCCGTTTTGGTCAGCGCCAAAGCCGCCATCGAAACCACTCCAGTCGAGTCCGCCAACATCGTTGCCAAACTCCCCGGCTCTGATCCCAGGCTAAAAGACGAATACGTCGTCCTCTCCGCGCACATCGATCACGTAGGCATCGGCGCGCCGATCAATGGTGACCGCATTTACAATGGCGCGATGGATGACGGCTCCGGCAGTGCGGCCGTTCTGGATGTGGCGGCAAACTTGAAGGCGCATCCTGAGGAAACGAAGCGCTCGACTCTCTTCCTTCTCGTCACCGCCGAAGAAAAAGGCCTGCTCGGCTCCAAATATTTTGCCGCGCACCCTACCGTTCCGCTGAAGTCCATCATCGCGGACATCAACATGGACATGTTTCTTCCTATCGTTCCGCTGAAAATCCTGACCATTCAAGGCATCGACGAGTCCGACCTCGGCGCGCACGCTGCTGCCATTGCGCAATCTATGGGAATCAAGCCTATCGCCGACCCCGAGCCGCTGCGCAATCGCTTCATCCGCAGCGATCAGTACAGTTTCATCAAGAAGGGTGTTCCATCAGTCAAAGCCGACGTCGGCTTTGAGCTCGGCACACCAGAACAGAAAATTTTCAAGGATTGGCTCACGAACCGCTACCACGCGCCTTCGGATGACGTGAATCAGCCCGTGGATTTGCAAACCGCCGCCAGATACGAGGAATTCACGCGTCGCTTGTTGATCGAAACCGCGAACGCTGACGCGCGTCCGGAGTGGCATAAAGATTCCTTCTTCCGCCGCTACGCCGCCAACTAGCCGTGGCTTCTGCCGCTAATGTCATCCTGAGCGAAGCGAAGGATCTCAACCGATCCAAGGCGCGCCGCGCCCCACAAAAATATATTTCGAAGAACCCTTTTGGAGTGCGGCAGCCTTGCTGCCGCTTTTCCGACGGCTTGCGTCACTCTAATACTTGGCAAGGTTCAAGGCTTTCCTCATGCAGAATTCTGCTTAATACAGATTCTCGATGTATGTGCTACAGTGCGCCTCATCATTTCTCGCGAGCGGAGCGAACCATGCGGAGGCGAACCTTCATCAACGTGACTGCCGGCACCGCTGCCGCGCTGACTTTCCCCTCGTTGCCGCAGCCGGAGTTGCCGGAACACGAAAATCGCATTTCCCCCGAGCAGAAGGACCATCAAACAGGAGGCCAACCCATGCCGCACCCGGTCGTGCATTTCGAAATTGGCTGCAGGGACATCGCGAAAACCCAGGAGTTCTACAAAAAGCTCTTCGACTGGAAAATCGACGCGATGGGCCCTGCCGCCATGATCGCTGCGGAAACCGGCGGCATCGGCGGCCATATGACTGCGCTCGGTCATGAACCGGAGCACTACACCATTTTCTACGTAAGCGTCGATGACGTTGCTGGCTATCTGGAGAAAGCGAAAGCTCTAGGCGCGAAGACCCTCGTTCCGCCCGTGGACATCCCTACCGGCACTTTCGCCTGGATGCAAGATCCCGAAGGCAACACCGTCGGTCTATGGAAAACCAAGCCTTAGCCTACATTTCTCCGGCTAGGCAAATTGTATCGACCAAACCACCATGAACTTGTCATCCTGAGGCCGCGAACTTTGCGGCCGAAGGATCCTGGCTTGGTCTCAACTTTTGTCCCTGGCCAATGGGAGAACCGCGAGCCGTTCACTTGCTCCCGCGCTGGCCAGCGGAAGGATTCATTTCCGAAAGGTGGTGAACGCCCGAACGCCGCAGCGCAAATAGAATCGCCCAGCCGATCGCTCCAGCAACAATTCCCCAGATCAAAGCGACCAGTAACGTCTCCACTATTGTGTATTGTTCTGGCTGAATGGGGCCGACCGGCGGATTTGCGTGAGGTACGGAGGCCGATATTGCCTTGGCCTTTTCAATGGTCCACATCACCGCAGCCAAGATGGCCACCATCAGTCCCACTGTAGCCTTCGGAAACCGGAATTCTGAGCGCATCGCGAACCTCCTTCGTGAAAATGCAGATGAAAATATCCCGTGGTCATAGGAACCCGTGATGCTCCTCAAATGCTCTTGAAGCGCGCCGTAGAGCAACCCGCCAGCCTCATGTACTCCGCAGACAATCCGCGCCAGTTCACCCCTTCTTCGAATTTCCGCATGTACTTCCGACAGAACCTCGAGCATCTCTTCGCCATATTCGTAAAGGTAGGCGCGAGGATAGAGGTTCAAAAGAGACCGGCAGAGGTCCAGCACGGCTAGGTCTCCTTCCGCGCCACGCGCAGGCTGGCCACCCGCGTGAGGGTTTTCAACCGCGCCACTTCCATTTGCAGGTTGCGGCGCCCCGTCGCCGTAAGCCGGTAAGCCTGTTTGCCTCGCGAATGGTCTTGTTCCTTGAAACGCTCGATCCACTTTTCCTCGAGCAAGCGGCGCAGCGCCCCGTACAAAGTGCCCGTGCTCAGGCGCACGCGCCCCTCGCTCATCCTCTCCGTGTCCTGCAGGATCGCGTAGCCGTGGCGGGGTTGTTCCGCTAGGCTCAGCAGGATCAGCAGGACCGGCTCGCTAATCTCCATATGTTCTCCGGCGACATGTCGCGTAACGCCATATTCCACAATTCTTTGACACCAGTCAAGGCAAAAAATGTGCCGACTCGGCACCAATCCCATCCCTGCTTGTGACACATGCCATGGGCACTTTCCAAACGATGCGCAATCTCTCAGATGTCATTCCGAGCGAAGCGAGGAATCCTGGCGTGATTTCAGCACTTTTTAGTCCTCAACTTTATCTACAACGCCGGCCCCCGACCTCATTCTAATCACGAGGTGATTTGTGTCTGCCGATTGACAGTCCAAAGTTCGACAGCTAGTCTTTCCTCCACGCATCACTCCATTGCGGTCGCGACTCACTGCGAGGCTCTTATGCGCGCGCTCGTTGCAATCATTTTCTTCCTAGTTCTGTGCGTTGCTCCGGCCAGCAGTGCATTTCCATCTCAGGCTGCTGCCCAATCTCCTCCCCCGCAAGCCGTGGCCCCTCCCCAACCGGATCTTGCCGCAGGCAAACTCATCTTCGAAGGCCACTGCGCTCTCTGTCATGGAATGGAGGGCGGCGGTGGCCGCGGTCCGTCGCTTCGCCGGCCCAAGCTCACTCACGCTGCGGACGACGAAGCTCTCAAGTCCGTCATCGAAAATGGCATTGCCCCTGACATGCCCGAGGGCTGGTATCTGTCGAAAGAGGACATTGCCGGCGTCGCCGCTTACGTTCGCAACCTTGGCAATGTCCCGCCGGAAATTCTCCCAGGCGATCCTCTCCGCGGAAAAGCAATTTATGCCCGCAGCGGCTGCTCCGCGTGCCACATCCTGAATGGCGAAGGCTCCGGCTTCGGCCCAGATCTCACCGATGTTGGCGCGCGCCGCGGCTCGGCCCACCTTCGCGGCACTTTGCAAAATCCCGCCAAAACCATTCCCGAAAATTTCCTTCTCGTAGAGGCCATCACCAACTCCGGCCAGAGCGTTCGTGGCATCCGCCTTAATGAAGATACGTTCACGATTCAACTCAAGGATCAACAAGGCCGCTTCTACAGTTTTCGCAAGAGCGAGTTGCGCGCTTTGAAAACACTTCGCGGCGAAACGCCGATGCCTGCCTACGGCTCCGTTCTTTCCGCCGCCGAACTCGATGATCTGATCAATTTCTTGTCTTCCCAGCGAGGCAAACCATGAAATGCCTGAAGCAAAAGCTGGCAATGTTTCTTCCTCCACTTCTTCTTTCCTGCTCCGCCGCTTTCGCGCAGGTTCCCTTCGAACGCATCCTCAACGCCGACAAAGAGCCCGGCAACTGGCTCAGCTATTCGCGCGATTTGCAAGGCCACCGATTTTCGCAGCTCACGGAAATCAACACACAAAATGTTTCTCAGCTTAGAGTCAAATGGGCTTTTCAATTTCCTGACCCCCGGACCGAAGTTTCTCCCATCGTGATCGACGGCACCCTCTACATCACGGGGCCCAACTCCGCCGCCGCTCTTGATGGCCGCACGGGCCGTTCGCTTTGGAGCTGGACGCGTCCCATTCCTTCCGACTTCCACTCCATAGGCTTTGGCAACACCAATCGCGGTCCCGCGGTTTTGGACGACAAACTTTTTGTCGCCACTCTCGACGGTTATCTCGTCGCTCTTGATCTGAAGAGCGGCGTGGAGCGCTGGTCCTCCAAAGTGCTCGACTACAAGCTGGGCTACAGCATGACCATGGCGCCGCTCGCCATTGACGGAAAAGTCGTCGTTGGCGTCAGCGGTGGCGAAGCCGGTATTCGCGGATTCATCGATGCCTACGACGCCAAGACCGGCGCGCAAGCCTGGCGCTTCTGGACCATTCCCGGCCCCGGCGAACCCGGCCACGACACGTGGTCGGGCGACGCCTGGAAAACCGGCGGCGGCGCCACCTGGGTCACGGGTGCTTACGATCCAGAGTTAAAACTTGTCTACTGGGGCGTCGGCAACCCCGGCCCCGACTGGAATGGTGACGTGCGCCCCGGCGACAATCTCTACACCTGCTCGTTCGTCGCTCTTGATGCCGACACCGGAAAGCTGCGCTGGTATTTCCAATTCTCGCCGCACGACACGCACGATTGGGACGCCACGCACGTGCCCATGCTTTTCGACGCGCAAATCGGTGGCGCAAAGCGCAAACTCATCGCCGTCGCCAACCGCAACGCGTTTTATTACGTCCTCGATCGCACTACCGGCGAATTCATCGCGGGCAAGCCGTACGCAAAGCAAACCTGGGCCAAGGGTCTTGACGCCAAAGGCCGCCCGATTCCCGCGGCAAATAATGAGCCATCCAAAGAAGGGAATCTCATCTGGCCCAACCTGAATGGCGCGACGGTTTGGTTTAGTCCTTCCTACGACCCGCAGACGGGTTTCGTCTACGTGGCTACTCGCGAAATCGGCGCGCGGTACTTCAAGCGCGACACGCCCTACAAGGTCGGGACGTTCTTTCCTGGCGGGGGCGAAGATGAACTGCCTCCGGACGATGCCTGGGGCGCAATCAAAGCGCTGCAGGCCGAATCGGGTGAGTTGCGCTGGGAATTCAAGCTGCACTCGCCGCCATGGTCCGGCGTGCTCTCCACCGCAGGCGGCTTGGTTTTTTCCGGTTCCGACGAAGGCAATTTCTACGCGCTCGATGCGCGCACCGGAAAGCCCTTGTGGGACTTCCAGACCGGCGGCGCCATTGCCGCCAATCCCATTTCCTTCACCATTGATGGCCACCAATGCATCGCCGTCGCCGCCGACCGCGTCCTCTACGCCTTCGGCCTGTAGCTTTGCGCAAAATGGGTTCCGGACTCAGGGCGCGGCAGTGTCCTTCAACGTTATATTCAAGAAACTGCCAGTTTTGCTCTTTTCGTTTGTGAGCTGCGCATCCGTAGCCGCGTCAGTCCAAATCATCTCTCCTTCATGAAGTGTTTTTAGGGGTTTGCCTTTTTCCGCGACTCTGATTTCAGAATCCAGAACAACTATTAGATGAGCCTTCTTATTCGCGTAAAGCGTAACATCCGTTCTTGGACTAACCTTCCACACTTCGAGCCTACATCCTGCAGTATCGAATTGAGGTTCTAACGCAACCTCAGGTTCCACTAATTTGTCGCACCGGCCGGGCGGATCGCTCATCATCACTTGCGCGCATAGGTTGTGCGCATCACCCTGTGACTTCAGCAGTTCGATGGTGACGTTGCGGAAGGGCGTATCGGCAAGGTTGCGGGCGATGTGGGCGAAGCCGCCGCGCGTGAAATGCGTTTCGCCGTCTTTGAGCTGAAGATGGATTTCGGGCTTGTTGAGGATAGCGTTGACGACATCCGCGGTACCGAGCGAAACATAAATATAGTCGTGATCGTGCTGGTGAAGCTGCGTCGCTTGGTGAGGCGGCACTTCTACGTAGTACGCGCGGACATATTCATTTTCAATTTTCAAGTGATGATGCGGTTCACCGGGCGTATTTCCCCGCGCGAGCGGAACCGGCTGCGGCGTCTGCGCGTTGAGGGAAAATGTGAGAGAAAGCAAAGCGCCAGTAAGGAGAATTTTCATTAGCTTACCCTGGACAAGAGCATAAGAGAGATTCCTCGCTGCGCTCGGGATGACACGTGGGTGGTTACACATGGTGAATTTTATGCGAGGCGTTCGAGGATGCCGGCGGCGCCCATGCCGCCGCCAATGCACATGGTCACCATGCCGTAACGCGCGTTGCGGCGCTGTAATTCACGAATGACGCTGGCGGTGAGTTTCGCTCCGGTGCAGCCGAGCGGATGGCCGAGGGCGATGGCACCGCCATTGGGGTTGACCTTCGTGGGATCGAGCCCAGCTTGCTGAATGACGGCAAGCGACTGCGCAGCAAACGCTTCGTTGAGCTCGATGATGGCGATGTCGTTCAATGAAAGGCCTGCGAGCTTCAAGGCTTTGGGAATCGCGGCAACCGGGCCAATGCCGAATTCTTCCGGAAGAACTCCGGCGGTGGCATAAGCCACAAAGCGCGCAAGCGGTTTTGCGCCCAGCGATTTCGCGCGTGTATCGCTCATCACTACCGCTGCTGCCGCGCCGTCGCTCATCTGCGAACTATTTCCCGCTGTCACAGTGCCTTTGATGTGGAATGCGGGCTTGAGTTTTGCCAGCGCTTCGAGCGAAGTGTCTGCGCGCGGCCCTTCGTCCGTTGAAAAAGTAAACGTTTGTGTCGTCGGTTTGACCGGCCCACCCTTCGCGCCAACCCCGCGCGAAGGATGGGGCGCCCCAGAAGAACCGGATGAGCCGTTGCCGTTGGGCAGCGATGTGATTTTCACTTCGACGGGGATGGTTTCGTCTTTGAATTTTCCGGCGGAGATGGCGGCGAGCGCTTTCTTGTGCGAGTTCAGGGAAAATTCATCGGCTTGCTCGCGGGTGATACCAAATTTGCGCGCAATGTTTTCCGTGCCGAGTCCCATGCTGATGTACGCGTCGGGATAATGGTCGACGAGCCAGGGATTCGGCGAAACCTTGTTGCCGCCCATGGGCACTAGCGACATGGACTCCGTGCCTCCGGCGACGATGACGTTCGCCGAGCCGCCGCGAATGCGCTCCGCCGCGAGCGCAATGGCTTGCAAGCCGGAGGAGCAGAAGCGATTAATGGTCATCGCCGAAGTCTCGACGGGGAGGCCGGCGCGAAGCGACGCGATGCGCGCCACGTTCATGCCCTGTTCGCCTTCGGGCATGGCGCA
>JAWOLO010000210.1:0-12203 GCA_033853375.1 Terriglobia bacterium | reverse complement strand
AAAGAGGCGCGTGCCCTCAGCGATATGTGCACGAGCGGCCTTGGACCTCACTGCCGGGGTTTGCTTCGTGGCCTTCTTCACTTTCTTTACCGCGCTCGCTTTCTTAGTCTTCATTTTGAGTTCCTCCTTAGGAACTCGGCTCACCATAGCTTAGTAGTCACCACAAAGTAAATAGTACTGCTGTGGTACACATATTTGACAGGGGAAGACAGCGCAAACGGAAGGAGCTACCTTTTCAAAAGGTAGTTTTAGCTATACTAGGGCTTACGATGGCTTAAAGGCGCTATTTGCCCCGCCGCCGTAACTTGGTGGAAACGCTGAATTAACCAATGTTTGTGAGGGTTGGCAAGGGGTGGCGGTTAAACTCCCCCCCTCTCCGCCAGAATAGTATGGGTTCGTCCCGGCATCGTCATCGCGCCCATCGTTGCCCCGATGCTTGGCGGCCGGCTTACTACGGATTATTCCTGGCGGTGGATCTTCTTCATTGATTTTCCGGTCAGCATCATCGGATTATTTCTAGTGTGGACTTATGTCTTCGAGTGCATCTGCTATCACTCACCAAAGAGCACGTACCTCGGGTTGCGCGAAGGATTCGTCGACGGCTCAAAAATCCTGCATCGTAACGATCTTTTCCCGGATGGCGTAATGAATCAGGTCGGTGAGCGAATGGAGTCCCATTTTCATCATGATTCGGCCACGATGCGTTTCCACAGTTCTTGCCGTGATTCCCAACTCCGCTGCAATTTCTTTGTTCGTTCTTCCTTCTGCCAACAACCGGATAATCTCTCGCTCGCGCGTCGTGGGCCGCGGTTGGCCATTTTCCTGCTGTCTGAACTCTCCGCCTCCATTCAGAAAACCGTTCAAGACCATCTCCGACACTTTAGGCGTTAAAGAAATCTTGCCGTTCGCTACGTCCTTCGCCGCATGAACCAGTTGCATGGCCATGTCCGATTTCAGGACGTACCCCAGGGCTCCCGCTTCGAGCACACGGCGGACCATCTGGTCGGACTCGTGCATCGTTAAGATCAAGACTCGCGTTTTGTTCGCGACTTCACGGATTTGTCGGGTCGCCTCGAGCCCGTCCATGTCTGGCATTGTGATATCGAGGATGGCCACGTCGGGCTCCAGTTTCCTTGCCATTTGAACGGCTTCTCTGCCTCCGGCGGCTTCTCCGACCACTCTCCAGCCGCGCTGCGCTTGCAATAGATCGCGTATCCCTCGGCGGACCAATTCATGGTCGTCGGCAACCACGATCCGCAAAGTGTTTTTATTCTTGGCCACGGGCTTCCACCAATGCTCGCACTTTGGTGCCGTTTGGGCTGGATTCAATCTCCAGTTGTCCTCCTACTTGTTTCATCCTTTCGCGCATGCTTTGGATCCCTACTCCACCAGCAGAGGAGGAACTCTTGAAACGGCCCTGACCGTTCCCCTGGATGCCGCGCCCCCGGTCGCTCACCTCCAGCAAGACTCCCCGTGAAGTGCGATCCAGCAAAATGGTCGCGCGAAAGCTTCCGGAATGGCGCTGAATGTTGACCAAGCTCTCCTGCATTACGCGGAACAAAGCCATCTCTTCCTCGCCCCCCAAACGGCCGAAATTTGGAGATATCTCCAGTTCCACTTCGATTCCCGTCCGCTCGGCAAAGCCATCTATATAGTGCCGGATGGCATCCTCCAATCCCGCTTCATCCAGCATGGGAGGATGCAAAACGTAAGAGAGTGTGCGGATTTCTCGAATACAGCGGTCCGCCAAACCCTGGCATTGCGCAACGGACCTCCGCAGTCCCCGGCTCCTGGAAGGAATCGCCTCATGCACATGGCTCAGCGTAGTGGAAAGCGCGACCAAATCCTGACCGGTCACGTCGTGCAAATCGCGTGCGATCTTTCTTCGTTCGTCATCCTGCAACTGCAGCAACCTCCCGGAGAGTTTTTGCACCCCTTCTTCCGCCTGTTTTCGCTGCGTGATGTCCTGGGTCAGGGCCACAAAACCACAAACCTTGCCGTCGCTGCCTGGCAAAACAGAAATGCTGTTCTGAACCCAGACCAGTTCCCCGGATTTCCTGATATAGCGCTTTTGATAGACAGCGCCCTGGATTTCTCCGGCAATCAGACGTGACATGTCAATCAGGTTTGCGGACAGGTCCTCTGGGTGTGTGATGGATTGAAAGTCCGTCTTCAGGAGCTCCTGCTCCGAATAGCCGGTAATGCGACAAAATGCTTCGTTCACCTTTAGAAAGCAGCCGTGCAGGTCTGCCATCGAGAAACCCACGGCCACTTGATCGAAAGCCGCACGAAGCAGTTCTTCGTTTCGCCGCAGTGCCGCTTCGGCCCTGCGCCGTTCGGTAATGTCCTGCGCCGTTCCGACAAGTGCAGTGACTTTGCCCGAGCAGTCTTTTGCCGTGAATCCGCACACTTCGACCCACTTCGTGCCAGACGGGCAAACAATGCGAAACTCCTCGTGAAATTCGTTGGTGGACTCCAAAAGGGAGAGGTGGGCAAGTACACGCGGCGCATCTTCGGGATGGATGATCTCTCGGTACGATGTGCGATTTGTGCGAAGAGAGTCCAGCGGTCTTTCGCAGATATGCTCGAATGCAGGACTCACGTAGATGGCTTCCAATGACTTTGGATCGAGAAGCCAAAAGATTTCATCAATGTTTTCAGCCATCAGCCGGAATTTCTCTTCGCTCTGGCGCAAAGCTCTCTCTGCCACCCATCGCTCAGTCACATCGTGCGCTATTCCACGGACTACCGGTGTTGTTACGCCATCCGTGCGAAGGGTGTTGTGATATTCCCAGATTCGGCGTTCCCCGCTCTTCGTCAAAACGACCATAGTGCCCTCCGCCACTTTCGTTGTTTCGATCGTTGCCAGGTACTTATCGAAAGCCGCGTGTCCTTCCGGCAGCAGAAAATCCTTCATGGGCTTTTTGGTCAACTCTTCCCTGGAATAGCCGAGAATTTTGGCGGGCAGCTCGTTTACCGAAAGGAGCCTTCCTTGCAAGTCATGCGTGCAGATGAGATCCTGGCTGTTTTCGACCAAGTCGCGGTAGCGATCCTCGCTCTCCCGTATGGCTGCTTCCGTTCGTCTTTGCTCCGTCATATCCCTGTCGATCACCAGAATCTTTTCGGGGCGGCCATTCACGTGTCTTCCCAGTGCCCAGCGGCTCAATACGATGAGTGTTTGACCATCACGCCTCTTCTTTTGAATTTCGCCTTCCCAGTAACCCGTCTTTTCAAGACTCTCTTTAATTTCGTCCAAGGGCTGTGGGAAAGTTGTTTCCAGCAGTTTGTCACCGTTCTCACCAATGGCTTCTGCCTTTGTCCAGCCATACATGCGCTCTGCTCCCTGATTCCAGAGCAAGTTTGTCCCATCCACGCTCTGAACCAGGATGGCATCTTGGGACAGATCGATGAGAGCAGCCTGTTCGCGCAATATGCGAGCTTGCGTTTCTAATTCCTCGTGCGCATGCCGCATCTCCTGCGCGGTAGGCATCTCGAGGATCTGAGGCACAGCCCGCGCGAGCAGAAAAGCCGTAGGTAAGGAGGCAAAAACTGTAATCACTTTGACTCCGCCAGAAATCCAGTACATTGGGGCCCAAAGCGTGACTACTTCCATGAGATGCGTTGCTCCACAGGCTGCAATGAAGCACCCAAAGCACACGAACATCCAGTCGAACGGGATGCTCCTTTTCTTTCTCACCAAATAAAAGAGAGCAGGAGGGATAGAGAAGTACGCAATCGCGATGAGCGCATCAGATAGTCCATGCAGCCAGATCAGGAGCGGGTTCCACAGGTAGCAGAATCCATGGGGCAACAGACTTTCGGACAGGAAAAGAGCCGGGATCGCATTCATGAACATCCCTCCTCGCTTCTTTGTACCTATTTGTCCAAGCACCCCCAGGAGCGGCACCGTCCAAAATAGATAAAAAGCAACGAAGATAACGCCTGTAATACTGTAGCGGAGACTACGTACATTAATATTTAACATGCCAAAATGTCAAGAAATCCTCGCATTCCAGGGCCCATTCTTGCTGTGATTAGTCCAGGTTACAGACTGAGTTGCTAAGGGTTTTTACGTACGTACTTTATGGCATTGCTATCGGTTTCCCGGGGGCCGAAGATGCCGCGCACGCGGGGGTCACCTGTGGTCTCGACACTTCATCTGGCCAGTGGAGCTACCATCTCCGATTCTTCCTCGGGCGGCGCTGTCCTCCTCTGCTGGCTTTTTTTCCTTCTCAGCTCCAGCGGTCTCGCTAGCAACTTTTTGTTTTTGGGGATTCCTGCGACTCCGGGTGGGCTCTCTTTTTCTGTGTTCGGTTTCTTCATTGGCCAGGTAGGTCGATCCACGAATCCGACATTCGCTGACCCGCTAAGCAGTGCATGACAGAAGGAGAACCCATGCTCAGCTCAGCCCTTCAAGTCCGAGATGTTCAGAATGTGCAGGAGTTGCTGCTGTCCACCGTCAAGCAAGTGCGCGCTTTACACGCGACATTGAGCGCTTTGATGGCTGATGTCGCAGCACTTCGCCGGACCCTCTTGCGCGACCCCGGAGATCTAGCTCACTACAAAAGTAATTTGCGCTCTGCGATCGAAACCGCAAAGCCTATCGTGGACGAAGCAATGCAATGCTATGACGACATGATCCAGCAAATCGAAGAGTCCGAGGCCTGGCGCAACTGATTCGTTTCAGAGCGCATTTGTCCCAGCAAGTGTACCCAGCGCTCGGAAATGAGGCTCTTTCTTACTGAATCTTTTCGCGCCTCTTTGACTTACTCATCTTTGCCACAGTAAACAGGAGAAGATTTCTGTCTTCTTCACTCATACGGGCCAGGCATTGTTGCAGCTTTCTCAAATACCGCGCATCTTTTCCAGAGGAGCCCCACAATTTCTGGCCTGATTTTCCTCCAGGCAGTTGCGGCTTTGGCGGTTCTTCGCCCTCATACAATAGTTCGTACATTGGAACTTCCAGGGCCCGCGCCAGTTTCTCCAGCGTTTCCACCGCTGGCACGGTGTGCCCGTTTTCCACTCGGGAAATGTAGCAGCGTAAAAGCCCGGAGCGCTTCTCTACGTCACCTTGCGACAATTCTTTCTGTTCGCGTACACTGCGAAGCCTTTCCCCTAAAATCATCGCTACCCCTCAATTCCGGCCATCGGTTTGGCCTTGTATAAGCATCCAGCCCGGTCCGTCTCTAAACTCTAACGCAACTGAGGGGTAAACGTCGAGCAATTTAATATGAACTCGTTGAAACTTAGAAATAACGGCATGTCGCCGATGGATTTGACCGCTCTGAGAATCAGTTCAGGCTGGTCTTGATGTCGGAAAGTCTCCAGAGGCGGATGCCTTCTTGGGCTCCTTGAACCAAAATCGTGCCGTCCGGGCTAATCGCCAGGTTTCCTGGCCAAGCATCGGGCGAAGCCAGCCCAGCAATGGGCTTTTTTTGTTCCAGGTCGAAAATTTGTGCCGCGTCCGCTCCCTTTGTGATGGCCAGTATTTTCCCATCGGCGGAAATGTCTGCTCCAGGCCCTCCGCCAGCGATAAATGAAAAGGCAAATTCCTTTTTCCAAGTCTCCGTATCCCAAAGGGCAAACGTGAAAGGAGAGATCATTACCCCAGGCTGTCCCTGAACCATCATGGGATTGCTCTCCTGTCCTACAGTAACCAGCCAACGCCCATCGCGGCTCCACGACAGTCGGCTGATCGCCAGCTTGTACGCTGGAATGCTCTGCTGTTTTTGTCCCGTGGTGGCATCCCAGATCTCTACCTTTCCACTGCCTGCCGCAGGCTGCGCGAGCCATCTCCCGTCGGGGCTGACCGCCAGCGCCTGAGAAGATGCCCAGAAAATCTTCGTTTCTCCTCCCGAAACAAACTGCCAGGACCAGGCGTTGCCAATTTTTTTGGGGGCTGTTTTGGCCTCGCTGAACCCGAACCAGAGTGCTGGAAAACCGTTTTCCTGCGTAAAGCTCGCAGCTTCTTTCCACGTTTCCGTGTTCCAAATCTTGACCGTCTTTCCGGGAAACCGCTCGCTGGGATTTGCGGCGAGCCATTTGCCATCCGCGCTAAAGACCGCACGAGTTACAGCCTCGTCAGTCAGCGTAACGATGTCCTCTCCCTTTCTCATGTCCCAGACGCGCAACTCGCCGGAGGTCGCCGCAAGCCATTTCCCGTCCGGGCTAAACGTCACGCTTTGTACGGGACTCTGCCCATAAAAAGTCATTCGCTCTTTCATGGTGGCGAGATCCCACACTCTGATGGTTCCAAAAGAATAAGAACCAGCAGCCAGCAGTTTCCCGTCCGGGCTGTAGGCTGCCGTTCCCAGACCATAGCCGCCGCCAGTCAAAGATTTTGTGACCTGTCCTGTAGACGTCGACACAAAATCGATGGCATTCGAATCCCCGTGCGTGACGGCCACTTCTTCTCCGTCGGGACGGAAGACTAAACGGCTGGCATTCTTCGGAGCCAGGTCGCGCGCGCGTTTTCCATCGCGCAAGTTCCACAGAACCGGATGATAAATCCCGGTGTTGTCGAAGCTCGACATCCACCGTCCGTCGGGACTGATTGTCGAAGCTGCAATTGGAAAAGTCTTTTGCGCTTCGCCAGAAGCTAAATCAAAAATCTCAACCGAGCCGTTCGGGTCGTCATCGTCGTCGGAACCCACCGTGCCCGCGGCGATCAGGCGTCCATCATGAGTAGACACAATGGCACACACGTAATCCCACTTCGTTGGAATCGTGCGCAGGATCTTTCCGGTTTCCGCATCATAAAATCCAATCGCTATTTCCGTCGCGTCTTTCACTCGGTGCTCGACAGGAACGAGCAGCGATTTACCATCGGCAGTGTAAGCGATCGATCCTCCATAGTAGTGAACACGATGCGGATGGAGGGCGAATAGCAATTTGCGCGTCTGCAGATTCCACACGCAGATCGCGCCGGACACCTCCACGGACGCAAGGCGAGTGCCATCAGGATTGAAGGCTAGACCAGTGATGGCTTCGTTGTTCACGGATTGTTGCTGGCTCGACGACAGTGGTTTCTGTGGGAAGGAAGCTGTGTGAACTTCGAAGCGAAATTCCTCACGGCCGGAAGAGAGATTCCACACGATAATGGAACGATCGTAGCCGCCGGAAGCAAGCCACTTGCCGTCACGGCTGAACGCCAGCGCTTGCACCGATCCGCTGTGCCCCACGCGCAAGATTCGATCGGGTTTTCGCGCATCCGCAGGCAAAGGTGCCTGTGGTGGAAGCTGTGCGGTCCCTATCGGAGCGGGCGCAAGCATAACCTGCGCTTGAGCCGGCCGATCTGGCGTAGGGGCACTTTGCCGGCTTGCCTGTGGAGATGGCCGACAAAATATGTTGGGTGATCCAACAGAAAAGATAGAAACCAAGGCAAGAAAAAGGATTCTCACTGTAGTTTTCATCGCGGTCTTCCTGATTGTTAGAAGCAAGCGGTGCGCATTACGATGGAAGAATGTGTCCTAAAGGAAGGATAGAAGGAAGTGGTTCAAAACAGTGCTCGAAAAGCGGAATCGTAGCGTAAATTGCACGTCGCGAATGAAAGGCGTGGCTTCCCGAGATCAATCGGCGACTGCCTCGAACAGACACGTGTTATTCTTGCGCTCCTATAAGGAGGGTCGGTGATTCGAACGTTCGTCAGCTGCGCCTGCATCCTTATTGTCCTATCCGCACCAAGGTACTCACAGGCACAAACACAACATTCCGAAAGCTCGAACGAAAAGGGAATCGACGCAATCTTTTCTGGAGTAACTTCGCGGGATGCGCCGGGTCTCGCGGTGCTAGTGCGCCAGAATGGCAAGACCGTGTTCGAACGCGGCTATGGCGTGCGCGACCTGCGCACCAAAGCCACCATCGATGCGCACACGAATTTCCGCTTAGCCTCTTTCACCAAGCAATTCACCGCGATGGCCATCATGCTACTGGTGCACGACGGAAAGCTGCGTTACGACGAAACGCTCACGGAAATCTTTCCGGATTTCCCCGAATACGGAAAATCGATTACAGTTCGAAATCTTTTAAACCACGTTTCCGGATTGCCCAATTACGAAGATTTGATGGAACAAGCAGAAAAGTCGAGTGGCCCAATCTGGTCGCAGGAAAAACAGATTCAAGACGCCGAAGCTCTGGAGCTGCTGAAAAAAGAAAGGAACGGAAAATTTGCACCCGGAACGAGCTGGTCGTATAGCAATTCCGGTTACGTGGTACTCGGCCTCATCGTCGCCAACGTTTCAGGAAGACCTTACGGCGAATTTCTGCGCGAACGAATTTTTGCCCCGCTGAAGATGAATCACACCATCGTCTACCAAAAGGGGAAAAACGAAGTCACAAACCGCGCTTTCGGCCAATCCAAAGAAAATGATGGGTTCAAGGAAACGGACCAAAGTTCGACTTCGGCGACGCTTGGCGATGGCGGCATCTACTCGAATCTCGAGGATCTCGCAAAATGGGACGATGCTTTGCGAAATCACGCGCTGCTCAGCGAAAAAGAAATGCAGCCTGCGCTAACACCGGCAAAACTCAACGACGGCTCTGAACCGCACTGGCCCATAGAACCCAACGGCGACAACCTTCATCCTGGCAAACCTGTTTCCTACGGCTTTGGCTGGTTTCTCGATCCGTATATCGGTCACCCCCGTATGTGGCACATGGGATCAACAATGGGCTTTCGCTCGCTGATCGAGCGCTTACTGGATGAAAATCTTACCATCATCATCCTTGCGAATCGCACCGACCTCGACCCGGAGAAACTCTCGCTGCAAGTCGTGGACCTGCTTTTGTCCGCCCAAAATTGAAAGGCGTTGTCGCCGTCAACAAATTCTTTCAGCTCAGGACATACCGGAGAGTTTGCCGAGGCCTTTCATTTTGCTGCGCGCCATCATGCCGCCGTATTGCTTCATCATGGTGCGCATTTGGAGGTACTGCTTCAGGACGGTGTTGACGTCCTGCACGGTGGTGCCGCTGCCTTTGGCGATGCGCTTGCGGCGCTGGCCGTCAATGACGTTGTGGTCGCGCCGCTCTTCGTTGGTCATCGAATTGATAATCGCTTCCACCTGTTTGAGCTTCTTCTCATCGACGTTCGTGTTTTTCGGCAGATTCGCGAGTGGTCCCATCTTCGGCAGCATGTCTACAATCTGTTCGAGCGGGCCCATTTTGCGGACTTGACGGAGCTGGTCGCGGAAATCCTCGAGGGTGAATTCCGATTTGCGCAGCTTACGCTCGAGCTCCTCGGCCGCTTTGCGGTCCACGGCCTGCTCGGCGCGCTCGATGAGCGACAGGATGTCTCCCATTCCCAGAACGCGCGAAACGATGCGCTCCGGATAAAATCCTTCGAGGGCATCATATTTTTCGCCGAGGCCCACGAACTTCACGGGCGCGCCGGAAACTTTGGCGATGCTCAACGCCGCCCCACCGCGCGCGTCGCCGTCCAACTTGGTCAGAATCACACCGGTAAGACCGAGGCGCTTGTGAAATTCACCGGCCGAGCGAACGGCGTCCTGGCCGATCATGGCGTCGGCGATGAACAGGATTTCGCTGGGCTGCAATTCTTTCTTGAGCATGCTCAGCTCATTCATCAACTCATCGTCAATGTGCAAGCGCCCAGCGGTGTCCACGAGGATGACATCGCTCGCGGAAAGCTTCGCCTCCTTGATCGCGCCTTTGACGATTTCCAGTGGCTTGTCCGTGCCAGCTCCGGGCCAGATCGCCGCGCCAATCGCCTTGGCAACTTGCGTTAACTGTTCGCGCGCAGCGGGGCGATACACGTCGGTAGACACAACGATCGGACGGTGTCCATGCTGCGAAAGCCATTTCGCCAGTTTGCCGGTGGTGGTCGTCTTGCCGGAGCCTTGCAGACCGACGATCATCCACACGGAAGGAGGCTTTGAGGCGAAGAGGGGCTTTGCATGTTTGCCCAGCAAAGCGGTCAACTCATCGCGAACCACTTTGACCACTTGCTGGTCGGGAGAAAGCTGCAGCATCACTTCGCTGCCGATGGCCTTCTTGCGGATGTTGGCCAACAGTTCGTCGGCAACGCCCACGTTGACATCGCCTTCGAGCAGGGCGTCGCGGATTTCCGTCAGGGCCGCGTCGAGGTGCTCTTCGGTGAGCTTGCCCTGGCCACGCAGATTCTTGAAAACTCGTTGCAGCTTCTCAGTCAGGTTCTCAAACATGATTCGCGCAAATCCTTGGTCGCCTTCTCCTCAAGAATAACATCCCCCGGGGAAGTCGCAATGAGCGGCGAGCCATCGGAGGAAATCGCAATTGGTGGCCCCCTGGATTTGCGTAAGAGTTGATTCTAAAGGAGTCGACTGCCATCCCCCGTTTTTTCGTAAGGATGTAATTCTAGCGGCGTCAAGAGGCAGAGGCCTGCTAACGATGTGATTTGGAACGAGTTAGCGGGGGACGGGCTGCGCGACGGGGAGGAGCGTAAATAAAGGACGTGCCGATCCGGGGCTGGCTTGGGTAACTTGTCAAAAAATATCATTGAAGTGATTATCATTCGAATGGGTCCCCCGGATGTTATGAGAAAAAGGGACTTACAGAAGCCATGGGTAAATGAGGCAGCACAAGGCGCAACCTGATGAAAGCACCGTGCTAAGGTTTCTCGGGGGCTGGAGGAGGCTCGGAAACACTGGGGTTTTGCCAGTTCTTGAATTTCGCGAGGGACTGTTGTGAGGCTTCGGATGACGCATCCTTGAGCTTTTGGAACGTGGCCAGAGCTCTTTGCGCGTCTTCAGGCCGATGCAATCGCCGATAAAGAAGGCCTAGCTGGTACCAAGCCTGCAACACGATCTCGGAGTCTGAATCGGTAGCAGCAGCCCGCTCCAAGTACTTAACAGCCGTGGCGTCGTTCCCTAAGAGCTTTTCGGCACGGCCGAGGTTGTAATCCTCATGAAGCTGTCCCGGCTTTTCCCGTATCGCGGCCTCCATCAACTCTTTTCCCTTTGCACCATCACCCTTTTCCATGAGAAGGACGCCTAATTCATAGCGAGCGAGGGCATTATGTGGATCAATCGCAAGTTCAGTCCGGAAAGCTGCCTCCGCTTCGTCCGTCTTCACAGCAAGGCGATAGGCCGCACCGAGTTGCTCATGCAGTCCTGGCTGCGTAGGGACGAGTTTTATGGCCTCGAGATATTCATCGATAGCGGCCGCGTAGTGCTCTCCTTCCGAAGCAACTTGTCCAAGAACCTGATGCACCCGCCAGGACTTCGGGTCTTCCTTGAACATCTTCTCAAAGCTATTTCTGGAAACCAATAAGTGAGCCTGGCCGCGATGATAAAGAATGTCGGTATTGTCCGGGGCAAGCTTCGCCGCCTTGTCCAAGACGTCGGCTGCTCCCTCCGCATGACCTAACGCGAGTTCGACAACACCGAGCCACATCCAAGCGTTGGCGTCCTTTGGATAGGCTGCCGTTTCCTTGCGCAGAATGGGCAACGCTTCGTCCAGGCGGTTCAGCCGGTACTCCGCGATGCCCAGGAAAAGATTTGCGCCGCGAAGTTTTGGATTCAAAACGAGCGCCTCTTGAAAATTCAGGATGGCCTCTTCATGACGGCCTTGTTCTTCCCGCACCAAGCCCAGGTTGAAATAGGCTGGAGCAAAATTCGGCGCTTCTTTGGCGACGGCCGCAAAGCCTTCTGCAGCCGCATCCAGGTTTCCGCTCCGCATGGCTTCCGCGGCTTGACGAAAGCGCTCGTCGGCACCAGGTGGCCTTTGCGCCTGGAGCGGGACACCCAAACCGCACATGGCGCCCAGGACCAGAGTTATCAATCGCATGCAAGGACGCATATAACAATTCTATACCCGCAGCGCGCTGAGAGACCTGTGTCTTTCTAAACAATAGCCGCTTGCCCCGGAGGGGCAAGCGGCCTGTTTCCATGAAGTCAAAAAAGGATCTCAGATCAGAATTGGTAGCGTAGGGTTATCTGGATCCGCCGCGCCGGGTTGTTCACGGCCATGCCTTTGGGCGCGCCAAACGTAGCATCCTGGAGGAATCCGTCCAAGGTTCCGAAATCATGACGGTTAAAGAGATTCGGCAAATCAACCTTGAATATCAAGGAATGGCCCTCTGTGAGAGCTGTACGCTTGATAACCGAAAAATCTTCGTTGAAGAAGTGTTCGCTTCGAACATTGCCAAGTGTCAAAGGAAGATCTCCAAACTGGTAGCCACGCTGTGCCACAAGACCGGGAGCATTTTG
>JAWOLO010000209.1:0-2871 GCA_033853375.1 Terriglobia bacterium | reverse complement strand
GATTTGTTCGTCTCAATTTCCCCAGCTCGTGCTAAATTTATAAAGGGCTTAGGGTAGTTCCCAACTCATGATTGGAACAGCCGTTTCACATTACCGCATTCTGGTTAAGCTCGGCGGTGGCGGGATGGGCGTTGTCTACAAGTCCGAAGATACGCGCCTAGAGCGGCAAGTCGCGCTGAAGTTCCTGCCGGAGGCATTCGCTCGAGACGCTGGCCGCATGGCGCGCCTTCCTTTGCGGTGAATCAGCTCAAACGCTTCTCCTACCCGTTCGGTATCAGTACGATCTTACCGATCACGCCTCCGCTTCCCAGTAATTCGTGTGCGTGCCGCGCTTCGCAGAGAGGCAACCGTTGTGCGATCAGTGGCTTGATCTTCTTCTGCTGCAGTAAGTCGAACAGTTTGAGCAGGTCGTGGCGGAACCACGCAGGTTTCAGCCGCATTAGCCACTGGATACTGTAAGGCACCATGCTCTTACGGCCCGGCAGAAACCTGTTCCGGAGGATGTACCACCCCAAGATCGCGGATTCGCGAATCGGGTGCCGCCCGCTCGGCGCGCCCGAAGCCATCCTTCCTCCGCGAAGCTTGGACTGGAATCCATAGACCACCACGCGGCCTCCCTCGCGGAGCGCTTCGCGCGAACGCCATAGATTGTCCCCACCGATGCCGTCGAAAACAGCATCCACACCGTCACCGGTGAGGCGGTGGATTTCCTGCACGAAATCAGAATTGCGGTAGTCGATGGGAATAGCGCCGAGCTCCTTAACTACCTGCGCCGCCTGCGCCGAACATGTTCCGTACATTTCCACGCCCGCGAGCCGCCCGAGTTGCAGGAACGCAGTGCCGACGCCGCCCGAGGCACCGTGAACCAGCACGCGCTGCCCCGGCTTGACCTTAGCGGAACGATGCAGCATCTGATAGGCAGTGATGTAGTTCAAGACCAGCGCGACGGCTTCTGCAGGGTCCAAACCTGCGGGCAGTGGAATGAACTTGCGTTGCGGCAAGCAAACATACTGTGCGTAACATCCGCTGATCGGCATGGCCGCAACTGTCTGGCCCAGCTCGAAACCGGAGACGCCTTCGCCGATCTGATCGACAACGCCGACTAGGTCCCAACCGGGCGTATAGGGCACGCGGGGTGTTTCTGGATGGATGCCCTCGCGCGCCAATACGTCAGGCAAGCTCACGCCCGCGGCCAGCACTTTCACCCGCACCTCACCACCCTTCGGCTCTGGGCACTCCTCTTCAACCACCTGCATTGCATCGGGCCCGCCGTAGTGAGTGACGATGATTCGCGTGTGTCTCACGAGACTCGGCTCCCAATGACCTTCAGTGGAGAGACCTTGGACCGTTTACCCCCGCCTAGTCACTATTGTCAGTGACGCGTGCACACTTTTTTGTGATCGCTGGCACATGAAAATGGGCCGTGATACGGAGCGTTAGCGCCCCGGCTGGACTCCGGTCAGGTCCTCGCGCAAAGTCAGGCGGCGCACAGCACCTCAACCCATCGGCCCAGGTCCTTGCCGGCGCCATCTTTCCGATTCGCCCGCGCCCCAACACAAAACCGCGCCGCCCTTCGCCGCGCTCCGTCTCTCCCTCCGTCCACGCCAACCCACCTCACCACGCAAGTAGAACCACAATCTTCACGCCGCTACCGGGGCGCGCTTCTCGCGCAGGATGCGGAGTACGACTTCCCACTGGACGGGCCAGCCCGGGGGATTGCCCGCCTTCCAGTCCTCAACAGCCGCTTCGCTCACCTTGAGGATTGCAGCAATCTCGCCTGTGCCGTAGCGGTTGAGTTCCTTGACGTACTCTTCTCTGGTAACTTCTGGCATGACTTCCTCCCTTCAGCTCGCGACGGCAAGCGGATTCAACTTCTCCTAAACTTGCTGGCCTCTTGGCCTGCCACGCAGTGCAGACAGAAGGAGCAACACGCCGGCCACGATGCAAACGATCGGAATCATGCCGACGCGAACACTAAGCAGCTCCCAGATACCGCCCATGACGAAAAGCACTCCGACCACGACCCAGAACGCTTCTAACGTCAGGTGCACGTACTTTCTTGCCGCTTGCCCGCCGAGCACGATGATTCCGACACCAAGCAGACCTATGCCCCAACTGAGATTCGTAAGAAACGCAATCCCTACCCACAGGAAAAACAGGCCCCACGCGACCGCGTCCAGCCTCTGCAGTGTGACGCGTCTGTCGTCAAACGTACCGACAACATGAGTTGCCATAACTACCTCCTTAGTGCCAGACATTGCTGAAGAATTCCCCTTATAACCGCTAGCACGGTTGCGTAAAAAAGGCGGTGATGCATGACCGCAGACTGCGTGCCCAGGGACACAAGTACCGGTCACGCGCCTGAATCCACGAAACGCCTCCGGACTCCGGTCAGCCTTGCCTGCCTCTGGCAAGGTCCTCGCGCAAAGTTGGTACAGTGAACGCAAGCCAAAAATTTTGTTTTTGAATGGAACTGGTGCCCGGGGTGGGAGTCGAACCCACATGAGGAAAAATCCCCGGAGGATTTTAAGTCCTCAGCGTCTGCCATTCCGCCACCCGGGCATCGGCAGAAGAACAAAATTAACATGTAGGACGCGCGCGCTCAAATCAAATAGAAAATGGAAAAGGGAAGAATAGAAAAGGGAAAATGAAAACCGAAAATCGAAATTCGAAAATCGACGACGCGGACTCTTCCGTTGCCGGAAGGCGCCGTTTCCTTGAAAGCAAAAGGCCAAAAGCAGATCCCTCACCCCCATTCGCAAACACCGCGACTGGGTTCGGGATGACAGGTCTGGGTAGGTGCGCGCTCAAATCAAGTGCGAAAACGAGCACGGGATGCCGTGCCCTAATGCACGCAGATTGCAGCGCGGA
>JAWOLO010000208.1:0-7578 GCA_033853375.1 Terriglobia bacterium | reverse complement strand
ACATTTACGCTGGTGGCCGGAATCATGGCCGTTATTTGAGTGCTGGTGATTGTCGCCGCGGCGGCGGTATAAGGAGTCAATTGGAGTTGCGAAGAACCGAGCGTCCAATTCAGCGTGGAAAACTGGGTCTTGGTGGGGTCGCTGGAGGTTGGAACGTTCATGAAGTTCGTGCCCGTGACGGTGATGGCCAAAGGGCTCCCAACAACCGCGCACGTGGGCGAAATGGAAGCGACTGTAGGAACCGGATTAGGGGGATTGTTAATGATAAAAACGAGTGTATTAGAGAGGCCGTTGGTGCCACTTCCGCTCCCATAATTCGAGCTTGGGTTAATCGTATTGACGACCGCGGTTCCCGGCTGAGCGATCAGAGCGGGCGAGATGGTTGCGGTCAACAACGTCACGTTATTATTGGAATCGAGCGTGATGTTAGTTGTGCACGGAGCGGTTGACGCGCCTGAGCTTGAACTGAGTGGACAAGTCTTACCGTTCCATTGGACAAGCGTTTTCGCGACAAAGCCGCTGCCGTTCACTGTTAGCGTGAAACCTGAGTTGCTGCTGCAGGGAGCCGAGCATGCTGGAATCTGAGAAGGAGACAAGAAGTTAACGAAGGCGCCGCCCGGGCTCTGAAAAGTGTTGCCGTAGTCGTTGCAGCCAACCACTGTGAAGATCGCCAAAAGTGCGACAGCCATTGCTGTCCAAAACCGCGTCATTGCCACTCCTTTTTGTTTTCCTGCGCCCCCAAACAAGCAAACCTGCCCACGCAGACGGCGGGGAGGCCGAAATGCGGGCGTACATTAGGGGGTGTGATGCCAAATCGGCGCGAAGCGTTGTTAGTAAGCCGGAACGTTCGTGCGAACCTGCGCACCCCTTTTCAAGAGAACGCTCAGCCCAAAACCACAACGCTAACGCAACCCTACATCCTTACCATCCGAGGAGGGGGAAGGTCAATGTGGTGTACTCGTCCAGTAGATTAGTGACACTTTGCCTTTTTGAGATTCAGTCTCCAGCGGGTGACAAATTCCAGTGGTGTGAGGTAAGCCAGCGACTGGTGAGGGCGCACGCAGTTGTAGGTGTGTTCCCAGCGGCGCAGTTGGCGATTGAGCACGGGCGGCTGATCGGAGTCCGCGTGCACCTGGTAGAACTCTTCGTTGTGGGTCCGGTGAGAGCGCTCGACGTGGGCGTTCAGTTTCGGCGACTTCGGCGGAAGCACGAGCAGCGGCAACTGTTTTTGCTGGCAGGCCAGTTCGAATTCGGCGGCGAACTCGCTGCCCCCATCCACCTGTAAGGCTTTCACAGGGAAAGGAAAACGCTCCAGCAGGGTCTCGAGGAAGCGGGCCGCGGCCAGCGAAGTAGCGCGGCGATGCACTTCCACGACATCCCAGCGCGAGACTACGTCCCGCGCGCTGAAGTGTTTCAGGAGGATCCCGCGATGCATGCGAATTTCCTTGGTGTCGATCTTCGTTTGTGCCCATGACAAACCCCACCCTTTCCTCATTGCAAGGAGGCCCGCTTGTCGAAGACCCCCACGGACGGCCACCCTTGCGATGCTTGGGCGGTTCGGGGAGCAAGGGCGCGATTTTCTTCCACTGCGTCTCGGTCAGCAACGGACCGGATCGCGCCATCGGCCCTCCCTGGGCGCTGCTGACTCTGCTTATCCATCGTTTCGGAAAACGCAACCATCATCTTTTCACAGGCTTGTACCCGGTTGTGCAACAGCTTCCAACGCTCCTTGAAAATTCGAACGCCCCTTCGTTATGTTGCTGGCAATCACGCACTTGATGTTAACGAGTGAAGCTAGAATGCAGTTAGCTTTCATTGCTTCTCGCTGATTTTGCTTGGGGTTTAGCTACCTTGCTGCACTAAGATGCAGCATTGTGGCTTTCAAATGTAGCGAATCTCCCGCTAATTCCCTCAATACGTTAGAATCAAAAACGGAGGAGTGGGTGAGCGGTTGAAACCGGCGGTCTTGAAAACCGTTAGGCTCGAAAGGGTCTCGGGGGTTCGAATCCCCCCTCCTCCGCCATAGCTAGAAAACACAGCAAAATAGCGCCTATTTACGCCGTGACACGCTTATGATACGCTGCTTTCGTGGCGCGCATATACGTCCGACGCAAAGAACCTGGAAAAGGCTGGCGATATAGAGCCATCCCCGAGGGGGCTGGACGCCGCCCTGTTTTCGATTCCGAGGCAAAATTCCACGTTCGATACCCCGACGCCTCGGGCAAGTTCGTCTACAGCCAAGCCTACGACACGTTGGAGGAGGCGCAGCAGGCCGCAAAGGAACTGCCGACGCTGGTCAAGGCTGCTGCCGCTGGTTTGACCGTTGAAGAGTACAGAGACCGCGAGAATGCTCACCGCATCCCGATCAAGAGGGCGGTTGAAAACTTCCTCGCGCATGCGACGAAGACAAAGAAGCGGAAGACGGTGGCTGGCTACAAACTCAACCTTGGGCAATTCGTGGAATCTCTCGACTCGAAGATTCATTTCTTGGACGAAGTCGGCGAGGCGCAGTTGCACGCCTTTCGTGATTTTCTGGCAGGGAAGGGATATGAGGCGAGGACGCTGCACAATCGGATGCTCACCGTCCTGTCTTTGTTGAAAGAGAACCGCATCAAGACGGGGTTCTCCCTCACCAGAGATTTGCCGGAGTTTGAGGAGGAGCCAGCCGTTCCGTATGAGCCTGCTGAGTTGAAGAAGCTGTTCGCTGCGATGAATCAGGAAGAAGCAATCCGTTACAAGTTCTTCCTCGGAACAGCGTGCCGAGACAAGGAAGTGACCTTCGCCTCGTGGCAGGACATTGACTTTGCTCGTGGTCTCTATCACATCCGCCGCAAGCCTGATGTGGGATTCACGCCAAAAAAGCACGAAAGTCGAGACGTGAAGATGCCAACGGAACTGGTGGAGATGTTGAAGCAACGGCGGAAGCATGCGGCACACCCGCGTTGGATATTCGTGAACGAAGAAGGTCGTCCAGACAATCACTTCCTACGCAAGTTCAAACGCATCGCTCTCAAGGCTGGTGTTAACTGCGGAAATTGTGTCGCACCCTGGACTTCGGGAAGATACGCCCACACGAGACGGAAGATCGAAGTGACTTGCAAAGACCAGCCCGTCTGCCAGCACCACTACCTCCATCGTCTGCGTAAGACTTGCGCCAGCAATTGGGAAGCGAACGGCGTGCCGGTGAGGACGATTCAGTACATGCTCGGGCACAAGTCGCTAGAAGCGACTCAGAAATATCTCGGCATTGCCAATCTGGATTCGTTGACTGATAAGATTGACGCGGCAGCGAAGGAAACAATTTGAAATCACAGACAAGAGGAAACGTGAAGTCAAGATGGACGACCGATCCTGGAGCAATCCCCGGCGAGCCTTTCGATTATCTTGACATCCCAATCGGGGAAGAAGGTGAAATAGGTGAAGCAAGGGCGGTCATAGTCGAGGTAGAAACGCCCGGAGGTTCTCTTTGGGAAGCGAGAGCATTCGGTGGGAAGTCTCTCGGAATGTTTGAAACGCCAGACGAGGCTAGGGCCGCTGCTGAGAAATATGTTGAAAGCTGAACGAGGAATATTCTGTTTGAAAAGGTCGCCTCGCGCTGAGCCTCACTCCAAGGCACTGCGGTTTCAATTCAAGTGGTAGTGAATCCCCGGTAACAAGACATTCATGGTTCTGCGTGAGACTTTGACCAGAGGGAAACACGGTGGAACAATACGACCCGCTAGTCGAAATCTTGCACGTTGCCCAACAGTGTTGCCAATCGTTGGGACAGATTGGAAAGTCGGCTAGTCTGGAACGCCTGCAAACAGTGCTTAGGGCGGACGTGGGCTTGAGCAAAACAATACAAAAGCGAATGGCTGTCTGCCTGATGGAAAACTCAAAATAGCGAGAGGCGCGTCTGCCAGTTCCGCCAACCCGGCGCAGTTTTCGAGTGTATCTTGTTGCCTTTTGAGGGCAGATATAACCTTCGGCGGATGCTTTTCAAAAAAGATGAGGCCTCTTAGCGCGGGGCCTGCTCTCCCTCGTCTTTTTCAGGCCAGAAAGGGCGAAACTGAACACGTCGACCGAGACAGTATTGAATAACCCGGTACCAATTCCGCCAAAAGAAAGAAAGAAACCTTAGGCACATCCAGAATATTGAACGTTGCTCTGGTTGTCGATTTCGGAGTCTTTCTTCTGGAGTAGTTGCCTTTAACTCAGTGTGTTTGTTCATTTGGGCCTTCTACATCTAATTATAAAGGGCACCGTAGTCGATGCCCCCTAGTTTTGAAACAATTTCAGTGTAGGTTAGTTCGAAGGGTTAGTGCATACGCCTGGAAACGGAAAAACAGCCGTCCATACCTCAGCCGAAGTGGGGTGAGGAAAGTACCACGGGGCCGCCCTTATATTCTTGGTAGCCCACATTTTCGCTCCAAGTGAATGCTGGAGGAATTGAATTTGGTGGACTAACTGTTAGTTTGCTTGGGTCCCAGATTGGGATTAGAACATTCAAGCAGAACGGACTTTCATTAAAGTAGGATGCAAGAGCGTCTGAACTGATGAAGTCTCCAGTTTGGCTCTTGGTCCTAAACGCCAGTATCCTGTACGGACTGTTTAGATTGCTCACAGACAAGACGTAACCAAAGGTTGGACAGTGCACAGTTCCTGAGTAGGTAAAATTGATCCCCGTAGAATAAACGGGGTCGGTGGTTGTCGAGTTATCGGGGTCGTCGTATGCTACGTTTCGAGTCACATTGGTACTCACGCTCATATGAGCAGTAGCAGAAGCGTACCCGTATTGTTCGTTTGACATCGTATCGAGGCTAGCCGTTACGTGGCCTTGATGCGTGGTGGTGCACGTTGTTCCAGAAACATAAGTGTATCCCGATACGAGAGAAGTCATAGTTATTGAGCCGTTGGTTTGCAATGACGGGTCAGGTAAAACAAAAGCAATCGCCCAAGAAGAGCTATAGTGAAATGACGGGTGGCATGTTGGGCCGCTCATCTGAGCATGAATATGATAGGAAGCGGCCACAACCTTGTGCTGCATGGGTTGGTCACTTGAGATACTTACATTCGTAGTGTTGCGCCGCACTTCATCAATGCGGTTTTGAAGGGTCGCCACGCTCAGAGGAGAAATTGATGATGTCAGCTTCGCGTCGTATTCCTTAGCAAGCCTATCCTTGGCTTGGAGGAAACGCAACTGAGCGCCGTTCACCTGTTCATCATTGCTCAACTTGTTGTAATCGTGACGAAGAGACTGGTATTTCGCGTCGTATTCCGCAAGCACAGGCAAGACCCTTACTAATTTCGTCCTGTGTCAGACCTGCATACTGCAAATAAACTGCGGGCCTACCGCTGTCCGAGATTAAATGCCAGTACGTTTCACTGGGCTGCTCTACTCCGACTTGTGCCTTTGCCAAAGAAGGCAACGTTGAGGTAAACAACAGTACTGCAATCTTCATCCAATGTCCGTGGCTCATCGCTTTATCCTTTCTGGCCTGTTCTGCGCTGGTCGTGCGACTCTTAGGGTGAACGGTAGGGTTTCCTACCCAAGGATTGTTTGGTAGTGAGACAGCCCGTCAGTTAGTGACGAATTGTTGAATTTCGTTTCTTTCTAACTTTCCCCGCCGCGCATCACCTGAGGGGCCTCCCGTGATCCATCCGAGAGGCCCTGCCCAGCGTCGATAGAGGGAACTACGCCAGTGGGGAAGCCGTCAGTCAGCCGCAGACGCGCCAGCGACCTGGGGCTTGCGGGTCTCCGTCTTCGCCTCGGGCTGAGTCGGCACGTTGGTCTCGCCGAGGTTGATGCTGTTAAATTCATACGAACGCCCGTTAGCGTCTTCGAGCAGGATGAAATCACGTATGATGACACTGGCGCGTCTGCCAAGACGACAAGCCGAATTCATCGAACCGATGGACTGCGCCCCTGTGTCGAAACTGCCGGACGGTTCGCAATGGCTCTTCGAAATCAAGTTGGACGGCTATCGCGCCATCACCGTGAAAGCTGATGGGTGCGTGAACCTATTCTCGCGCCGACGCAAATCTTTCGACCATCACTATCCGCTGATCGTCGAGGCTCTTGCTGAGCTACCGGAAGGCACGGTTGTTGACGGTGAAGTCGTCGCTCTTGATAAGTCGGGCCGACCAAATTTCAACCTGCTCCAAAACTTCCGTAGCGAAGCGCAGCATATCCACTATTTCATTTTCGACCTTCTGATATTCCAAGATCGTGACCTCACCAAGCTGCCGCTGAGCAAACGCCGCGAGTTGATGAAGTCCAATCTCAAGATCGAGTCAGGTCGAATCCGCATCGCTGAACAATTCGAGGCTAAAGCGGCTGACATGCTTGCTGCCGTCCGGGGACAGCAATTAGAGGGCGTCATTGGGAAGCGCAAGGACAGTCTTTACGAGCCTGGGAAGCGATCAGGCTCCTGGGTCAAGTGTCGCGTGAATCGTGGTCAGGAATTGGTGATCGGCGGATACATCCCAGGGCCGCACGGATTCGACTCGCTCATCGTCGGCTATTACAAAGGAAAAGATTTGATGTACGTGGCTCGTGTTCGTAGCGGGTTTGTCGTAGCATCCCGGCGTCAGGTCTTCGAGAAAATCCGTCATCTTGTCTCGACTACGATTCCATTCGCCAATTTGCCAGATAAGCACAAATCACGTTGGGGCGACGAATTGACTGCCGAGAAGATGAGGGAATGTGTGTGGCTGCGCCCGGAAGCCGTTGCGCAAATTGAATTCTTGGAGTGGACGGAGGCTGACAGATTGCGTCACTCCAAGTTCATTGGATTGCGGGAGGACAAAGACTCACGGCAAGTGGTGAAGGAAGAATCAGGTGGAAGATAATCGCGGAGGAAGGCGCAGTTAGAAGCAGTAGCGGCTATCCATATCCTTCAGTGAAGAGTAGAATCCCCACCATACTTGTCGAGAACTTGGTTCCTAGCATGAAGTACTACACATATATTTCCGACGCCAAAGTTGACATGCTTTTTCCTCAAGTCCCCCACGAAATCAAAAAGAAAGTCGCCACGGAATTTGGGTTTGACTTGAAATTTCTGTCTGCTAAACGAAAGGCTGAATCAGAGTCAGAGGAGAATAGAATTACGCGCCTTGAGGTGGTGGCCGAATACCTTCGAAAATCGGGAAAGGTTGGCTCGGTCGATGAGCCTGATGATTACATAGCTGACACTCTGCTTATGCGGACAGGACGCATCGGCTCTCAACTCTCGTCGAAAAAGTCAACAAAAAACCGCATAAACACTGGCGATTTCTCACCATCGCAAACACGCGGTCTCGTGATACACATGATACGAGGAATTAGATTGCGCTCCCCGCCAGTGTTTTCGTGGCTTTTCGTTAAACCCTTTCTTTTCATAGGAAGGCTTGTTTCAACCCCGGCACTCTCAGCCGAACTCGGCCGTTTTCATCGGTGAAGTTGAATCCCCCCTCCTCCGCCAGAAAGATCCGGTCCGGCCCGGACACATGGGTGACAGATCGTACCGGACACATAGGTTACACTTTTGGGCCAAAAGGGTTGTCGAGAGGTTGCAGAGTTTTTTCCTGCAGATCGATGTAGCCGAGATCGTACTCCAT
>JAWOLO010000207.1:0-8128 GCA_033853375.1 Terriglobia bacterium | reverse complement strand
TATGAAGGGTGAACGGGCCTCCCTGGAGCCTGTCGAAGGAACTTCCCACAAAGCGCCGGCTGGTGGGCGCGCGGTTCGGGGAGAATATAAAGGGCGCCGGTTATTTCGGCAAACGTGCCCGTGAGATCAGGATTCCCCGCAGAACGCCTTCAGGCTCGGGGTCGAAAAATCGGTTTTATGCAGAGGCGGCGAAAGCCGCCTCTAGCATTTTAGGCGAAAGCTTCATGCTGAAGTACATTCCAGAATCGTTGCTGCTTCCTCTAGGTACGTTTCGGATCAATCCATACCTTGGCCATCCCAGTGTCTTTCCGAGGAGCCATGAGCGCGCTCGGGGGCTTGGTGTTTGGCTTTCCGCGTGTTGGGCTGCTAAGGCCGTGCGAGCGACGGCGCTGTCGATGTCCATGGTGGGGCGCTCTTCGTCCTCGTGATGGAGCTCGCGCTCGATGGCGGGAAAGCCATGACTGCGGCGCGAGGAGGAGCGATTTCATCGCGGGCGAGTTTATAGACTTCGCTGAGGGAGCGGTTGATGGTGACCGCGGAAGGCGGTGTCCCGCTCTTTCTTTTGCTTTTACTGAAGGACCTGCCGAGAGTGGAGTCGAAAATTCACGAATTATTTTAGCATTGATTGAACAAAGATGCCGGCGCTACAAAATGCGACAGAGGCGGTCCGCCTCAGGAGCTTGACAGCGGCAAGCGAGGCCGCCCGTAAAGGTCAAGGGTCACGAACCTCCTTTTCTACAAATCAACAACGTCGCCCAATCTGTGGAAGTAAATTCATTTTTCCTGAGGAGGAATGAGGAGAAAAGTTTGGTAGTCTTTTGCGTGAACCGTTCGTCACTTCCAATACAGGAGAGCAGTAATGGCGATTTACCAGACCGGGGGATATCGCGTGAAACCGTCCGCCGTAGAAAAAGTCAAGCAAGCGATCAAAGTGTTCGTCCGTTACGTGCAAGAAAATGAGCCCGGCACGAAGATGTATCTGGCGTGGCAGCAGAAAAGCGATCCGACGCGCTTTTTGCACCTGTTTATTTTCGAGGATGCCGCAGCGCAGGCGCGCCATGGCCAGTCCGCGGCGGTGAAGCAGTTTGAAGCCGTGTACTCCCCGGAATTGGTGGGTGGAGACGTAGTGTTCACCGATTACGAGATGATCGCGGGCAAGCCCACGGAGGAGCAGTGGGTGCAGAGGGCCGTGAGTCGTAATTCGTGATGCGTGAAGAGTAAGGCTTTTTTAGAGGCCGAGCTTCAGATCGGCACGCGTTGAGCAACGCAAAGACTGACGCACCTAAGATGCTTAGAATTTTGTGGGCTGCTAGCCCAGCGCTCAAGCGCTGGCGTGCGGCGCTACGAAAAGACGAGACAAGCGGACGGCCTCAAAAGGCCGTCCCTACAAAAAGCCGCCAATATAGAAGAAGTACGAAAGGCAGACAAAAGCAGATCCCTGCCTGCACCCCCCTGCGGCAGGCCCTCACCACCTACAAGGCCCGCGTCACGGAACACGGAGCACGAGTCATATGGGGCCAAGCAACAAACAGGAGTGTCCAAAATTCTGCCGCTTTGAACTTACAACTTAGAGCTAATTACTTACGACTGACTTTGTCCAGGGGAAACAGCGTGGGTTCGGCGGGAGGCTGGTCGGCAATCTCGTTGAGTTCGGGATAATGCTGGCGGAGCGGCTCTGGCACTTTCACTTTTTTGTGTTTCAGGATGCTGATGAGTTGGAGCGCATTGACCACGGCTTTCCCTTGGAAATGGTTGTTGGTGATGACGAATGAACGCTGTGTGTGCTCGCTGACTTTGCGGACGCGCGCGATCCACGGCTCGAGCTCTTCGGCCGAGTAAAGATAGTTGTAGCGCTCGTGCGCGGGAACGTTTTCGTCGTCGGTGAACCAGGTATCGTAGCGGCGGCCATGCAGGCGAACGTAGCCGACGGGCGAAGTCGCTTGCGCGGAAGGGGCAAGGGATCGACCGATGATGGGCTGATCGATGTTGCAAATCCCTGCTCCGTGTTCGTGCAGCAGTGCGAGCGTTTCCGGAGCGTTCCAGGTGTCATGCCGCACTTCGACGACGAGCGGATAGTCGCGGAAGCGCAGCAGCACGGCGGAGAGATACGCCATGTTTTCCTTGGTGCGATGAAAGGAAAAAGGAAATTGCAGCAGCACGGCGCCTAGTTTGCCAGCGGCGCGCAGCACATCGAAGCCGGCGCGGACGGCACGCTCGTCCTCGGCGCCAGAGCCCGAAATGTTGAAAGCAACGTCGTGAGTGAAGCGTTGCCAGAGTTTTGCAGTGAAGACGAAGTTGCGATTGCCGGAGACAAGTTCGACCCACTGCTTTGCGATCTCCGGTTTGAGTGGTTGATAAAACGACGTGTTGACTTCGATGGTGTCGAAAAATTCGGAGAGATATGCGGCTTCGTGGAAGCCGCGCGGTCGGCGCGAAGGATAAACGATGCCGCCCCAATCCGCATAGGACCATCCGGCAGGGCCGATGCGCAACGTATGCGGCGAGGCGTTATTCAGCGCTGCGGGCGCTTCGCGCGCGCCGCGATACTCCAGAGCGTCGGGGCGAGCGTTTGCCTCGGCAGGCGAGTTCGGGGCAAACACCCTGTCGGGCAGTGAAGTTTTACGTTTGCGTGGCGGCATTTGTTGTGCTGGACGTCCTTCGCTTTGCTGGACCTATATATGTTGGCTTAGCCAGCCTCGTTCCGCGAGCAGAGTAGTAAGAAGAGCAGAGTAGTGTCAATGCTAGCGCGGCCGCCTTTTGGAGCGGCAGCGTTGAGGCCTATGGCACCTACGGTGCTGGGCCTTCTGGGGTTCGTTAACCGAGCGCTCATGCGCTGCGCTAACGCGTGCTGCGCTTCCGGCGCGGATAGGAAAAAGAAAAACAGAATCTGTAGGGACGCGCTAAAGCGGGCTGCTGGTCGAAAAAGCTCCGTCCCTCCGGTCGAAATGACAAGTCCAGTGGTGTTGTTTTGAGGAGAAGAACCGACGTCGCCGTAATTTGGTCTAGTTCTTCGCGGTGGTGGCTTTGAGTTTGCGCAGTTCTCTTTCGTGTTCGAGATAGGACTCGCCGCTGGTGATCCAGGAAGCGGCGGGCTCGTCCTTTAAGTAGTGACCAAACCACTGAAAAATGCGGCGCTGATAGTCGATTTGGTTGGATTTCTTACGCAGGCCGTGGTCTTCGCCGGCGTATTCGATGAGGACAACATCTTTTTTGGCGCGGCGGGCGATGTTGTAAAGCTCGACGCCCTGATGGAAGAAAACCGTGCCGTCGCTATCACCAACTTCGATGAGCAGTGGCGTGGTCATCGTTGATACGCCGAAAACGGCGGAGTTCCGAATGTAGGCCTGGAGGTCTTCGTAGAGAGGGACTTCCATGCGCTGCTGGCCGGTTTCAATGTGATCCGTCTCGGCGATGCCGGAACTCCAATGGTGATTGCCGTAATTGCTGACGAGGTCGGTGATGGGCGCACCCGCGACGGCAGCAGCAAAGAAGTTCGTGGTGTGCGTGGCGAGATAGGTAGTGTCGAAGCCGCCCCAGGAATGCCCCATTATGCCGATGCGCTTGGGATCGACGACGCCCATTTGAATGACGCGCTTGGCAGCGGCGGTGACGCAATCGACGACGGAGACGCCGGGATCGCGCGGTTTGAAAAGAATGTCCGGCTCGAGAACGAAATAGCCGTGGCTGTTCATCGCACTCACGTTGTAATAGGCGCGTTCGGAGGGCGGGCTGTAACGATGGAGGTTGTCGGAGAGCTTCTCGTACATGTAGACGATCATCGGGTATTTCTTTGACGGATCATAGCCGACGGGATAAAACAAAGCCCCTTGCAAGCGTTCGTTGTGGCTGTTTTTGTACTCGATGAGCTCTTCGCGGCCCCAAGCGTAATTGCTCTGGAACGGATTTGTGCTGGTGACGGCTTTTGCGTTTTTCAGGTCAGGGCCTGCGATGAAAGCGTTCGGTGATTCCACAAAAGTTTGCTGGACGTATTCGAAGACGTCGGCGTCTTTGGCTTTGGCGAGGTGATCCAGGCTTTTGTCGAGCCAGACGAGATGCTCTTCGGTGAAAGCGCCGGAGGGGCCCGGTTTGAGGCGAGCGTAGCCGGATTTTTTCGTCCACATTCCGAACAAGCTGAGATAAATAGACTTGCTTGTGTCAATCCACTCTTCTTCCGGATCTAGCTTCTCGTAGCGGTGACGGATCTGCTCGGCAGCGCCATCCGTGAGTCGAATCGCGCGAGAACCATCGGGAGCAACCTGCCAGAGATCGAATTTGTCGTAGAGAATGACGGCAGCATCATCTTTCGTCCAACCGGCGAAGCCGAATGGCGGCTTCTGCTTGATAGTCCAGTCGGATTCGCGGTCGACAAAGGCGGTCGGAACACTCTTCGTGATGTTGACCACGGCGCGCGTGGCAGTGTTCACGGTCCAATAGTGGTCGTCGTGGAAATAGAGAAGATAGCGGCCGCCAGGGCTTTCTTCGAGGTAATGGTCATCGTTGAGATGATCCTGAATTCTTGTTCGCGCGGAAGTGGAGAGGTCGATTAGGGAGATGTCCGCGGCGGGACGACCGATAGAACGTTCCATGGCGTAAGAGGACCAATTAGCGGCAACGGCGAAGGATTGATGCTTTAGAGGAATGACCTGCTCGTCCAAGTCTTTGCCGAGAGGAACGAGAGAGTTTTTCTCGATGTGCCAAGCGGCCAGCATATTTTTCTGACGGTCGTTCTTGGCGTTGAGCTTTTGCCTGGGCATGACTTCGGTGTCGTGCCAGTTCCAAACGTCCACGGTGGGCGGATCGTCATCGTCCTTTTCTTTGTTCTTGCCGGCGTCGGCGTCTTTGGCAGTGGGGTCGTTGGACTTGGAGCCGTCACCTGATTTTGCGGCGTCCCCAGCGGGAGCAGCAGGCTTGGTTGGTTCGCCGATTTTGTCATCCCATTTCGCGATGCCGAGGAAAACGATTCCGCCGTCGAGAGCCCATTCGGGTTTGTGGAAGGAAACGGTGCGCGTGGCAGCGGGAAATTTTGAGTCGGCGGTGGGATCGTAGAGATGAGCGGATTCGGAGGGCTGGCCGAGATTGGTCCAAGCAAGCGCGACTTGCGTAGGACCGTCGCGGTGATCATCAGATTTCGAGCGCAAAACCGCGAGGTCTGCGCTCTTCTTGCGCCAGGAAAGGCCGGAATAGACGGAGGCAGAATTGTCGAGGACGCGGACGGAGGCGTTGTGGACATCGAAGATCTGGATGCCGTTGCCGGTTTTATCCTCCGCGTTGATGACCATGGCGAGGAGCGTGCCGGTTTTCGGCAGGTTTTGCCAGGCGTATTCCGAAACGTTGCCGAAGGAAGTTTCCCGCCCATTGGAGAGTTGGCGGAGAAGCAGAGTGGAGCCGGCGGGAGTGTCGTCTTCAGAGGATGAGGAGTCGGCGGAATCTTTTTTGTCGGCGTCCTTTTTCTCGGGCGGTAGGCGGCGCATCGCGAGCCAGGAGCCATCGGGACTGAAGGCGAAGGACTCGATGCCGTCCACGGTGGTTAGTTCGCCGGTGGTGAGATTGAGGAGGCCGATTTTCTTGGGGACAGGCTTTTTGTCTTTCTTCAGCTTTTCTTCTTGTGCTTCAGAAATGCCGATGGAATAGGCGACCCAACGCGAGTCGGAGGAAAAGGCGGGCTGCGAACCGAAAGCGATGGTTTTGGTGGTGCCGTCGGCAATGTTGGTGACGCGCAATTCGTTATTGCGATTTGAGCGATTGATTCCGTAAGCGAGCCATTTGCCGTCGGGAGAGAGGCCGCCGTATTCGCGGAAGGTGACGAGGGATTCCCACTGGCCGTAGTCGGAGGCAGCGACGGGAGGTTTGGACTGAGCGTGGGCGGAGGCTACGGTGACAAAGACTACGGATACAGCGATCGTTGCGCGTGGCATGGCTGAGCTTCCTTTGGAAATGATTTAAGGCGCCGCCGGTTGTGCGCCAAAGCGCAGCGGCGGAGCAGGCGGATTGTGAACCGATTCGGAGACGTAAGCAAGGTGAGAAGTGCTAGATGATGCGCCGAGGGAGCAGCGGATTCAGGTGCATCGTGAGGTCGTAGACGGAGGCGCCGCAAGCTTCGGAAACGTCTTCGGGGCGCGAACCAGGCTGAGCGTCGAAGAATGTGGCGACGTCGCCGATCTTGACTTTTTCTTCTGAGCCAATCTCGACGATGCAATGACTCGCGGAAACCGTGGCGATGACAGGATACAGATCGCCGTTGATACGAACTTTGGCGCCTTTCGCAGCGACGCGCGGCCAGCCGTCGGCATGGCCGGCCGGGATGGTCGCAACCCAAACGTCGTCCTTGGCCACGTAAGCGCGGTTGTAGCCCGCGCTGTCGCCCTTGCGCAATTTCTTCACGTAAATGACGCGAGCCTTGAGGCTGATGGCGGGACGAAGGTCCATGACGCCCATGTGGCGAAATTCGTTTTCCGAATATACGCCGTAGATGGCCATGCCAGGACGAACCATGTCAAAGAAAGCATCGGGGTGCTGAAAGAGCGGGAAGCTTGACGCGGCGTGCTTTTTGCCGAGCGCGATGCCTTCTTTTTCGAGGTCGGAGCACGTTTCGTTGAAGCGGCGGAGCTGCTCTTTGTCGAAGTCGGGATCTTCGGTGAAGGTCATCATGGTGCCCTGGATGCGGACGGATTTGCGAGAAGCGAGGTCGCGCACAAGCGGAGCCGCCTGATGGTAAGGTACGCCGACGCGGCCAATGCCCGTATCGATGCAGATGTGCACCGATACCGGCTTTTGGGTTTTCGCGGCAATTTTGTCGAGCGCGGGGCCGACGGGAGTGTAAACCATGGGCAGAATGTCGTGGGCAACGGCATCAGCGAGATTCTGATCGTCAAACGGGCCGAGAAGAAGGATCGGCTTGCGAATGCCAGCGTCTCGGAGAGAGAAGGCTTCATGAAGCTTCACGACCGCGAAGCCGAAAATTTCGGCCTGCGGTTCGAGAAGTTGCGCGATGTTGACAACGCCCATGCCGTAGCCATTGTTCTTGATAACCGCAAGAATGGGACGCGCGGACACGCGGCCGGAGATTTCGGCGACATTGTGGCGAAGATTTTCGCGATGGATTTCGACCCAGGGATCGAAGGAGGAATCCTGCGAGGCCGCAGATTCAGGCAGCGGAGCGGCGAGCTCCGAGGCCGAATGTAGGACCGTGGGCAATGCGAGACCAGCTTCGAGAAAGGCGCGGCGCGAATGCTTCATGATGGCGACTCCTGACCGCACGAGGATATATCAGAACAGCGAGAACAGAGAACAGAACGGAGATCGGACACAAATAAAGCGCCCGCCTCAGCCGTTCGGTCTCGCTCAGGGTAAAAGGCGGCCGCTACTTCTTAAATAGGTCCTCGAAGGCCTGGCGCGCGTCGCTGGAACGGGGCGGTGCCGGCGCGACGGAACCGGCGGCCTGCGCGTAAGAGGTGGGCGCAGTGTCTTTTTCAACAGTCATGCGAAATTCGTAGAAGGTGCAGTTGTTTTTGGCGTCTTTGGGAGAGATACGCTCGCGAATCGGTTGCGTGCACTCGAATTGCGCGCCGGTGTCGAAGAAGCGGCACTGCTTACAGCAGTGTAATTCGAACTGGCACTTGGGACACTTACCATTGGGATCGAAGCCGGGAGCGAGGACGGCGCCACAATTGGAACAGCGGGCGCGCGTGACAGTTCCGACCATGCGCGGGGTACGCGGGCCGAATTGATCGGCGCCGCGCGGGCCGCCCGTAGGCGGTTTTTTCTCGTGAGAGCGCTCGCGCTTCTCACTCTTCTCAGAATCGCGATAACCGCGATGACTATACTTGCGATCCACAAAGGCCTCCGCCCGCCAGCCCTATAGGGCCGCAGCGGCTACAACTAAACTTCAGCACAAAGGTGTGCCAACTCGGTTTGTATCCATTCGGATTGCTACACTCGGCCGGACCGCGCTATCCCTACATGAATTAGCTTTGCAGAGTTACGTACGCCCGAGAGCAGGAGATGGGACCTCTATTTTTGTAGCGCTCTGTGAGCTCGAAGTCAAGCCGGACTGTGAAAAACGCTTCCAGAAAGTCTATGGCCCCGGAGGGGACTAGGCCAAATTGTTCCGGAATGATCCGAACTACCA
>JAWOLO010000206.1:0-9249 GCA_033853375.1 Terriglobia bacterium | reverse complement strand
TTCCTTTTCGAGCTGCCTGCGGCCGAGGCGCGTCAGCGAATAGAATTTGGCGCGTCGATTGTTTTCGCTGAGCTTCCATTCGGCCTTGATCCAGCCTTCCTGTTCTAGCTTGTGCAAGGCCGGGTAGAGAGAGCCGTCGCTGACCTGGAGAACGTCGCCGGAAATTTGCTTCAAGCGCTGGCTGACCGCGAAGCCGTTCAGCGGCTCGAGCGCGAGAATTTTCAAAAGCAAGAGATCCAGGGTACCCTGGACGAGGTCAGAAGGTTTGCTCATCCCCACTCCTCGGTTACCGAGGATAAGGTACATTGTTTCCCCTCGGTAAGCAAGGGCAAGTAAGAAACAATAGCCGCGATTAAAAATAGACGGCGCGTGGACGCTTTCAAAACCAAACCTGAGCGTAATGAAGGGTGCTGAAAAAGTAAAAAGAGTAGGATGGCTTTCGTGAAACAAGAAGAAGCGGTGCATTTTAACTTGTGGAAGAAGCGGCTGGGGCGCGTGCCGGAGGCGGTGTGGGAACGGGCCGAGCTCGAAACGCTGGTGCTCGCAGAAAATGATCTGTGCGAAGTGTCCGAGCAGATTGGACGGCTAAAGAAATTGCGCATGCTGGACCTGGGGCATAATCAACTGACGCATGTGCCAAAGGAGCTAGGCGACCTCGATGGACTGACGGATTTCCTGTATCTCCACGACAACAAATTGAGCGCGCTGCCAGATTCGCTCGGAACGCTGACGAAACTGCGCTACTTGAACATTAGTGAAAATGCGTTTGCGGAGCTTCCTAAATCTGTGACAAAGATGGCAAGTCTTGTAGAGCTGAGGGCGTCGGATAATTTGCTGACGGAGCTACCGGAGTCGATTGCAGAACTCTCGCGGCTGCGAGAGCTGCACTTGAGAAACAACCAGCTCAGCACGCTGCCAGGGTCGGTGGGAAGGTTGCGCGAGTTGCGGCAAATCGATCTGCGAGGGAATCCTTTGACGAGTTTGCCCGAGGAGTTGGCCGCGTCGCCGAGGCTGGAAAAACTCGATCTGCGATGGGTGAACACGCTGGCGGAGGCTGATTGGGTTGCGAGGCTCGAAGCGCGGGGATGCTTGGTGTACCGGTAATAAGAACTGAGGCTGAATCAGGAAGACGTAGAAGTCAAAGTTGAGGGCCGCGGCAAAAAGGGGAGCAGCACACCTGCGCCCCTACAAGAATCCAATACCCTGCGGCTGAATTGAGCGCTAGCTGGCGGCTTCGGCGGGCTCTTCCTTCTTGGGCTTCTCTTTCTTTTCTTTTTCCTTGTATTGATAGCCGATGATTTCGAGGATGGCCACTTTAGCGTTATCGCCGACGCGATTGCCGGCGTGGATGATACGCGTGTAACCGCCGGCGCGGTCGCCAAATTTGGGCGCGATTTCGCTGAAAAGTTTTTGCGTGACGGCAGGAACCAGGAGATACGAAGCCGCCTGGCGGCGCGCCTGGAGCGTGTCTCGCTTGCCTAGCGTGATCATTTTTTCGGCCATTGGGCGAGCAGCCTTGGCGCGCGTGAGTGTGGTGGTGATACGCCCGTGTTGGAAAAGATTGGTCACCAGGCTGCGCAGCACCGCGCGGCGATGGGCGGGCTGCTTGCCGAGTTTCGATCCAGAGTTGAGATGTCGCATGGCGTTTTCCAGTTCTAAGTTTTAAGTTCTAAGTCGTTCGTTCAAAAATGCAAAAGCGATCGATTCGTGCCCAGCGTGGACAGGCTCAAGCCGCGCCCTGATCGAAAGAAATCGCAGAATCCGTCAACCGCAACGGGCGGGGCAAGCCGCTCCCCTACGAACCACAGGCCAGAGAAGCGGCAGCAAGGCTGCCGCACTCCATAGTGCCCTACCAAGCAAAGCCAGGGGCAGGCTCGGCCTTGCCTGCGCAGGCAGGCCAAGCCTCTATAAAACTTCCATCGAGCCGCCTTACATCGTGCCGAGATGGGGCACGGCATGCCGTGCCCCTACAACGCACTGACTACAGGCCGACGGTGTCCTCCGCAGACGGCGCGGCGGTCTGGCTGGGGAGCGGCGGCCAGATGATGCGGCCGTGCTCATCGAACTTCATGCCCAGCGAAAGTCCCATCTTGGTGAGAATTTCCTTAATCTCGTTGAGGGACTTGCGGCCGAAGTTCTTGGTCTTGAGCATTTCGTTTTCGCTCTTCTGCACGAGTTCGCGAATGGTCTGGATATTCGCATTCTTCAGGCAGTTGTAAGAGCGAACCGAGAGCTCGAGCTCCTCGACGGAACGGTCCAGATGCTCGAGGCGCGGATCGTGCGAAGTGTCCTGCGGCGCTTCGACGGTTTCCACGGGCTCTTCGAAGTTGATGAAGATGCTCATGTGATCCTTCACCAGCTTGGCGGCGAAGCCGATGGCGTCCTTGGGTGTAATGGCGCCATTGGTCCAGACTTCCATCATGAGCTTTTCATAGTCGGTCATCTGGCCGAGACGAGCGGCTTCGACGGAATAGTTGACCTTGCGCACGGGTGAGTGCACGCTGTCCACCGGGATGTAGCCGATGGGCAGATCCTCATCATAGTTGCGGTCGGCGGCGACGTAGCCGCGGCCGTTCTTGGCGCGCATCTCGATCTGCAGCTTGCCGCCTTCGCTGACCGTCGCGATGTACACACTCTTGTCGAGCACAGCGAAATCGGCGTCTTCTTCTATGTTTGCGGAGGTGACCGTGCCGGGCTGCTCGACGTTGAGATAAATCGTCTTGGGCAGATCGGTGTTCAATTTAATGGGCACTTGCTTGAGGTTGAGGATAATGTCCGTGGCATCCTCAACGACGCCGGGGATCGAAGAGAATTCGTGCAACACGCCTTCGATCTTCACGGCGGTAATGGCCGCGCCCTCGATGGAGCTAAGCAGCGCGCGCCGCAGAGCGTTACCGACGGTGGTGCCCCAGCCGCGCTCAAACGGCTGCGCGGAGAAACGCCCGTACTTCTCGGTGAGCGACTCGAGATCCGACGCGAGGTGCTTCGGCTTTTGAAAACCTTTCCACATCTTGTTCCTTCTTTCCGGGCCGGAACGGCCGGCCCACAAACCCTTTCTCAGGGGCTGAAGCCAAAACTATAAACCCGATCAAATGTCGGAGCTGAAGCTCCGCCCCGGTCGACTACTTCGAATACAGCTCGACGATAAGCTGCTCGTTGATTGGCGGCGTCTGCACATCTTCGCGCTTGGGCAGCGCCACGACTCTGGCCTTGAACTGCTCGCGCTGCTGCTCGAGCCAGGGCACTGCGTTCTGGCTTTGCGCGACGTTGCGCGCTTCGAGCACCGCGGCGTTCTGGTGCATCTTTTCCTTGATGGCAATCTCCTCGCCAACGGTCACAAGGTAGGAAGGGATATTCACCTTCTTCCCATTTACGCGGACGTGGCCGTGCAGCACGAGCTGCCGCGCCTGCGCGCGCGAGGACGCCAAGCCCGCTCGCCACACGACGTTATCGAGACGGCGTTCCAGCATGATGATGAGGTTCTCGCCGGTGTGGCCCTTGGTACGTACCGCCTTCTCAAAGTAATTGCGGAATTGGCGTTCAAGCAGCCCATAGGTGCGCTTCACTTTCTGCTTTTCGCGCAACTGTAAACCGTAGCCAACCACCTTGGCGCGCCGCGATTGCCCGTGCTGCCCTGGGACGAAGTTGCGCTTCTCAATGGCGCACTTCTCCGTAAAGCAGCGTAGGCCTTTCAAAAATAGCTTCTGCCCTTCCCTGCGGCACAGGCGGCAGACGGCATCACGATGTCTTGCCAACTTCTATTCTCCCTTCAACAGAACTCTTTCGATCAGCGTACTCGCTAACTGCTACGCCCCTACAAACTAGACACGGCGGCGCTTCGGCGGACGGCAGCCGTTGTGCGGAATGGGCGTAACGTCGCGGATCAACACGATGTGCAGTCCCGCGGCGGATAAAGCACGCACAGCGGATTCGCGTCCCGAGCCAGGACCTTTTACGCGCACCTCCACGCTCTTCATGCCGTACTGGTCGCGCGCAACGCCCGCGGCGGCCAACGATGCTTGCTGCGCGGCGTACGGCGTGCCTTTGCGCGAGCCTTTGAATCCGATCGACCCCGCCGAAGACCAGCACATAGTCCGGCCGTCGGGGTCGGTGATGGTGATCTGCGTGTTATTGAACGACGCAGCCACGTAGACGACGCCGTGCGGCACGACGCGGCGCTCGCGCTTCTTCTTGAATTCCTTCTTGCGCTTCCCTGCGGCCGGCTTTGCCGGCGCTGCACCTTCCGGCGTCGTTGCCGCGCTCTTTGGTTCTTTTGCCACGATTCACTCCGTTTCGTCTTAAGCCAAAATCTGAAACCTTGCCGAGTAGGGGCGCGGCATGCTGCGGCCCTACAAAACCAAGCTGCAAAATCACGGGTCTAAAGACCCGCCACTACAAATGCTGTAACCGCAAAAGCGGCAGCAACGCCACACTCCAAATTACCCCTTCTTGCCGACGGTCTTCTTCTTCGCCGCGATGGCGCCGCGCCGCGGACCTTTGCGCGTACGCGCATTGGTATGCGTGCGCTGGCCGCGAACCGGCAAATTGCGCCGGTGACGAATCCCGCGATAGGCCTGAATTTCAATCAGGCGGCGGATATTCATCTGAATCTCTTTGCGGAGATCGCCTTCGACGCGGCCTTCCTGCTCGATCGCCTGGCGAAGATGATTCACTTCATCTTCCGTCAGGTCGCGAATCTTTTTCGTGTGATCCACGCCGGCTTTTGCCGCGAGACTGCGCGCGCGCGCCTGCCCTATGCCGTAGATCGAGGTCAGCCCGATCCAAAGGCGCTTCTGCGGCGGAAGATCTACACCTGCGATGCGTGCCATGATTTCTCCAAGTTCTCAGTTCTTAGTTTTTGGTTCTTAGTCAGAGACGGAAGCGTTTGTCCACTGCTGACTCACGTTTTTTGCTCCGCGTCTCCGACTAATAACCTAAAACCAAAAACTAATGACTGCTTTATCCCTGGCGCTGCTTGTGCTTGGGGTTGACGCAAATCACCCGCACCACGCCGCGCCGATGAATCACCTTGCATTTGTCACAAATCTTTTTTACCGATGCTCGAACTTTCATTTGCTCCTCAATCCTCAGCCGAGTTGGTGCCTCTTGCCCAGATGGGGCGCAGCATCTCTTCGACTACGCTCAGCGTAAAGCTGGGCCCCTACAAAGACCTCACAACTACTTATAGCGGTAGACGATGCGGCCGCGTGTCAAATCATATGGCGAAAGCTCGACGGCCACTTTGTCTCCCGCCAGGATGCGAATAAAATTCTTGCGCATTTTGCCGGAGACGTGCGCCAAAACCTGGTGCTTGTTCTCCAGCTCGACGCGGAACATGGCGTTGGGCAGCGGCTCGATGACCGTGGCCATGACTTCAATGGCGTCCTCCTTCGGATTTCCCGAGTCGCCTTTGTCGCTTTTCTTTTTGTCTTCGAACTGCTTCGCCATATTCTCCTGTTGTTCACCAGAACCGGGCTTAAAACCCGGTAGCACCTTGCGTCTTGTCGAGTTGGGGCGTAGCATCCCTTTGGCTACGCTCAGGGTAAAGCTGCCCCCTACAAACCTTCACCAAGACGGGCCGGTCACTTCTTTCGGGCGCGTCAAAATCCATGGGCCGCTCGCCGTAACCGCGACGGTATGCTCGAAGTGCGCCGAGGGACTGCCATCGGCAGTTTCCGCGACCCATTCGTCCCGCATCCGCACTTCTGGACGGCCCGCATTGACCATCGGCTCGATAGCGATGACCATGCCTTCCTGCAACCGCGCACCGCGCCCTTCCTCACCATAGTTCGGGAGATTCGGCTCGTCGTGCATCTTCGTGCCGATGCCGTGCCCGACAAACTCCCGCACCACTGAGAAACCGTGCTGCTCGACCCAGCTCTGCACCGCGTGGCTGACATCGCCAAGACGGTTGCCGACGCGCATTTTGTCAATCGCCCGATCCAGCGATTCGCGGGTCACGTCCAGCAGCTTCTGCACCTCCGGCCGAATCTTGCCGAGAGGCACGGTGACTGCCGAATCCGCGTAGTAGCCGTCCACTTCCATCCCGAAATCAATCGAGACGATATCGCCTTCGCGCAATTTGCGCTTGGGCGAGGGAATCCCGTGAACGATCTCACTATTCACCGAAGTGCACAGCACGCAAGGATACCCGCGGTATCCCTTGAACGCAGCGTGCCCCGGCTTGCCCGCGATTTTTTCCTCGGCCAACTTTTCGAGGTCCATCGTGGTCATGCCGGGCTTGACGGCGCTTCGCAGCGCGGTCAAAACGTCGTAGACGATGAGCCCTGCGCGGTGCATTTTCTGCAGCTCTTCGGCACTTCGCAGGTAAATCGCCATCCGATCCTTTTATCAGCGGTCCTTGCCGGGCCGCTTTCGCGGCTCGCTCCGGCCCCAGCACAACCGCCTAGCGCGAATTGCGCACAATCTCGAGCACGCGCTGCTTCACTTCGTCGATGCCCTTCGAGGCGTCCACGTCATGCAAGCGGCCCAGCCTCCGGTAATACGATACCAGCGGCTCGGTCAGCTTTTCGTACGCCTCCAGCCTCGGCGCGACAATTTCTTCCCGGTCGTCGGGCCGCTGGATCAGCTCTCCACCATCGTTGTCACAGCGGCCATCCAGTTTTGGCGGGCGTTCGTAGATATTATAAATCTCGCCGCCCACCTTACACATGCGCCGCCCGGTAATGCGCTTCAGCACCAGCGCGGGATCCAGCGCAAAGTGCACGACCACGGGAGGCCGGTATCCGTTCTGCCGCAACAGCACGCTCAAGTACTGCGCCTGCGCGACGGTCCGGGGAAAACCGTCAAACACAAACCCATGCGAACAATCCGTCCGCTCGATGCGCTCCCGGACCATTTTCAGGACCAGGGAGTCCGGAACCAAGTCGCCGCGCGCCATGATGGGCTTCACCTGCATGCCCAGCGGCGAGCCCAGGCTGACATGCTCGCGAAACATGTCGCCGGTCGAGAGATGCGGCACGCGGTAGAGCTTCGCTAATTCCTTCGCTTGCGTGCCTTTTCCTGCGCCCGGAGGCCCAAGAAAAATCACAGCGCGGTCGAGCCTTTCTGGGGCTCGAATCTCCGGAGCCACTCCGCTCGCCACTCCGCTTGTCTCTCCTAGCGGCGACCGCGCAACCGGCCCTTCCGCGCAAAGCCTTCGTAATTCCGCATCACCAACTGCGCTTCAAGTTGCTGAACCGTGTCCATGGCCACGCCGACGACGATCAGGAGCGATGTGCCGCCAAAATAGAAGTTTACGCCCAAGCCTTTCAAAAACCAGACCGGGAAGTGCCGGTCAAACCAGGCGCCGATGCCCCAGCCGAGATGGTCGAGGTGAATCCCGGCGATCATCCACTCCGGGAGCAAGCAAACAATCGCCAGGTAGATTCCGCCAATTAATGTCAAGCGCTTCAAAATCTTGCTGACGTGTTCGGACGTGGTGCGCCCAGGCCGAATACCGGGGATGAAGCCGCCATTCTTGCGCATATTGTCGGCAAGTTCCGTGGGATTGAAGACGATGCCGATGTAGAAGAACGAGAAGATCAGAATAAGGGCCACGTAAAGGAGCGTGTAAAGCGGCTCACCCCATTTGACGTAAGACTGGATCCTATCCACAAATTCGTATTTGCCCCGCAGCGCGAGCGCGATGGTTGCCGGAAAAGCCAGGAGAGAGCTGGCAAAAATCGGCGGAATCACGCCGCCGGAATTGACGCGCAACGGCAAATAAGAAGATTGCCCGCCCATGACGCGGCGGCCGACCACGCGCTTGGCGTATTGCACAGGGATGCGGCGCTGGCCACCCTCCATGAAAACGATAAACGCCACAACGGCAACCATCAACGCAATCAGAAGAATCATGTAGATCGGAGTAAAGCCACCCCACTGGTGGGTCACGAAAGCCTTTTCATAGAGATCGCTGATGGCGCGGGGCAGGCCAACTACGATACCCACGAAAATGATCAGCGACATGCCGTTGCCAATGCCGCGCTCGCTGATCTGTTCGCCCAGCCACATTATGAAGGCCGAGCCGGTGGTCAGCGTGAGAACGGTCATCAGCACGAAAGGAAAACCGGGGTGATAAACCAGGTTGGGCTGCGACTCGAGAGTGCCGGCGATCGTCAGCGACTGAATGATGCTGAGCGCGATAGTCAAGTAGCGCGTATACTGCGTAATCTTTTGCCGGCCGAGTTCGCCCTCTTTTTGCAACCGTTCAAGATAGGGGAAAACCACCTGCATCAACTGAAGGATGATCGATGCGGTGATGTAAGGCATGATGCCCAAAGCGAAAATCGTGAGCTGGCGGAAATTGCCACCACTGAACAGGTCGAAGAGGCCCAGGGCAGAGCCTTGCGCCTGGTTGAAGATGCGCTCCAACTCCGAGACGTTGATGCCAGGAGTAGGAATGTGCGCACCAATCCGATACACCCCCAGCAGCGCGAGCGTGAAGAGCACGCGGTTCCGCAGGTCTTCAATGCGGAACATGTTTCGGATGGCTTCGGTAAACCGGTTCATCTTGGTTCCTTAAAACTCACTACGAGGCTACCACCTCAAATGTGCCGCCCGCCTTGGCAATTTTCTCCTTGGCTGACGCGCTGAAAGCGTGCGCGTGAATGGCCAGCTTGTTCTTCAATTCGCCATCGCCCAGGATCTTGACAGGGTCGGTGGCGCGGCGGACAAAACCATGTGCGCGCAGCAAATCCGGTGTGACCGTCTCTCCCGCGGGAAAAACATTGAGCTCTTCCAGGTTCACCACGGAATAGATAACGCCAAACGGGTTGTGAAAGCCCCGCTTTGGAATGCGGCGGTGCAGCGGCATCTGGCCGCCTTCATATCCGCGGCGACGCGAATAGCCGCGGCGGGACTTCTGCCCTTTGTTTCCGGCGCCCGCGGTTTTGCCGAGTTTCGAACCGATGCCGCGGCCCACGCGCACTTTGCGGATGCGCGAGCCCGCGGGCGGTTGCAAATTCGAAAGGGTGAACAAGCGGCGCTCTTTCGTCGCCGGAGTCGCCGGCTTGTGCTGGCCGCGCTTGCGCGGACGGCTTGTCTTCTTTTTCGCCATGCCTTTTACTCCACCACTTCCACGAGGTGCCGGACCTTGTGGATCATGCCGCGAACGGCCGGCGTGTCCTGGCGCTCCACCACCTGATGCAATCTCCGCAGGCCCAGGCCGCGGATGGTCTGGCGCATGTCATCGGTGCAGCCGATGAAGCTGACCACCCACTTGATCTTCACGTTGCCGGAGCTTTT
>JAWOLO010000205.1:0-8852 GCA_033853375.1 Terriglobia bacterium | reverse complement strand
CTTTTCGCGGGATTCGGTTCGCCGATCACCATTCTGCGGTCGAGGCTTGCTTTCCGGGTCGCGGGGCGCTCGGCGTTCGCCGCACGACCCTGCACGCTCGCATGCTGGAGTCTGCCCGGAATTGCGGTGTGCAGTTCCTCTGGCGCACCGAAGTCACTCAGCTGCTTGACCGCGCCGTCATCGCGGGCGGCCGCATCATTCGTGCGCGCTGGATCGTCGGCGCCGATGGCGCGAACTCCCGCGTGCGCCAGTGGACCGGTCTAAATGACTACTCGTTTTATCTGCGGCGCTTCGGATTTCGGCAACACTACTGTGTCCGCCCATGGTCCGACCGTGTCGAGGTTTATTGGGAAGACCATGCCCAAATTTATGTCACGCCAGTCAGCGATTCCGAAATCTGCCTCGCTTGTGTCTCTACGAACCCTTCTACTCGGGTTGCGGACGTGCTTTCCGCCTTTCCTGAATTGTCCGCTCGCCTGGAGGGAGCGATGCCCACCAGTGGCGAACGAGGAGCTGTCACGGCCATGCATCGCCTCAAGCGCGTCTATCGCGGCAACGTAGCCCTGATCGGCGACGCCTCCGGTGGGGTGGATGCCATCACCGGCGATGGCATCTGCCTCAGCTTCCAGCAGGCTTTCGCTCTCGCGAGCGCGCTCAAAAGCAATGATCTGCATTTCTATCAAAAGGCTCACCGCCGCCTCTCCCGTGTTCCGACTTTTCTGGGCTTTCACCTCCTCAGCATGGACGGCCGCCCTTGGCTCCGTCGTCGCGCTCTTTCGACGCTTTCCGCAAATCCCCAACTCTTCGGCAGGCTCCTGTCTGCCCACGTGGGTGAAGCTTCGCTCTGGGATTGCGTGAAAGCGGGCGCGGTTTTGGGTATGCGTCTGGTATCCAGTTCGGCCTAAGAGACAAATTTATTTCCTCACTCACTTACCTCCCTGAACCGCCGGCCGCAGCTTCCCCGCGGCGAGGTCATCCAAGGCACGCTGTCGGCCGGCGAGTTCCGTAGCGGTCAGGCGGCGCTCGCGGTAGAGCGAGCGGACGAAATCCTCCGCGCGCCTCTCTCCTTTTTGCGAATTGCATTCAAGGCAGCAGGAGACCAGGTTGCGGTACGAATTGCGCCCTGAATGCGCGAGCGGCACAACGTGGTCGAGGCACCGCACCGTGCGCGCCAGCCGGCGCATGCAGTAGAAGCAGCGTCCGCCCTCCCGCGCGTGGATGGCCTGCCGCAGCGCCTTGGTCTGCATAAAATCGATGTCCTCGAGCTTGGCGGTGTGAGGCAGGAGCGGTCGCGCCTGCCTGTCAGCTAGGCGGGCGCGGCCGCCGATCGTGGCCCCAGGGAATCTCACGCCGCGAATCTCCTCGGGCACTCGCACTTCGACAACGTGACCTGTCTTGCTGCGTCGGATTAATCGCAACGCGCCCAGGTCGGCGAGGCGGCGCACCGCTACTCGCACAGGCCTGCCCGAGAGGCGCGTGCCACGCCCCAGCGAGGCAATCGAGAAGCGATAACGCACCTTCCCTTCCAGGCGGCTGTGCCGCAGCAGGTGATAATAGACCACGCGCTCATTGACCGAGAGGCGCAGTCGAGGAACGGCCAGGTCTTCCATTTGTTTCCACACGTATTCGGCGTTGGGTTTTTCGCTTTTCATGGTTTTAGTCCTGAGTGGGGATAAAGAACTTGAAGGCTGACCGGAACAAGAGAAAAAGCAAAGGGTTTAATGTAGCGCCGGGCTTTCCCGCGATTTATGCGCGTCCTGGGGCTTCGTCGGGAAGCCCGGGATCCTCTTTTGCTTGTCATTCCGAGCAGAGCAGGCCGATTTTTTCTTGCATTCGCGACGCGAATGTCGGCCTGCGCAGCGAGGAATCCCTCTTCCACTTCGGAATTCAGGCTAAGAGAAAACAGATAACGATCAGGGCAACTCTCACAGAAAGACCGCAGGGGCCGAAGACAGAAGGCACTGAAAAATGAAAAACGCCGGCCTGCCTACCGCAGGCAGGCTTGTCCCCGTAGGGGGCTGGAAGCTCGCCTACGGCAGGCGGGCGCCACAAAACAAAAACGCCCCGACCGGAGTCGGGGCGCACTTTGATACAGAGTTAATATACCAGAAAATAAAAGTTTGTCAAGAAAAATCTTCAGTTTTTTTGTCCCGCTCTCGATATTTTTCTACTCCGTAGTAAACAAGGCACTTAAAGAAGCGCTCTTCGCCCGCCCGCCCGCGGCAGCCAGGCCAACACCGCGAAAAGACGCGCCCCCGTTTGCGATTAGGTACCTACCTGCTCCGCTTCAAATTTGTTTGCCCATGAAATGGCGATGCCCTTCCGAGCTAGTGAACTCGGCCATGAGCAGGCCGCAGCCGTCGAGCTCGCGGCCACGCGGCGGAACAGCGTGTCCGTCACGCCCCCCAGGGCGCCAGCAGCGCCGCCGGGCGAATCGTCAAATCCCAAATTTGAACGCTTGCCATAAACATCCCCTCAAGCGTAGGTCGATGGAGGAATATCTAGCCACAAGGCAGGAGTCAGTTTCGGGTAAGAACACTTATCAGGTGCTATCAGCATCTCGCCTTGCCCCGAGCTGGTGGAAAGCCTCTTCGGTGAACACTTTGTTCCGTTGGTGTGGCGGTGTTGAAAGCAAAAAAAAGGAGCCTCACAGTACCACTCCCATCCCGCGAGGCTCCCATCCTGTCTACTTATGCGCCTGGTTTTGTCCACTCAGAAGAGGGGCCAAGGGGACCAGGAGTAGTTGTGTGCCGAGGCAGGTGTGTGGTGGCGTGGTCTGCTGCGTCGAGCAAAAATCGGTGGAATAGGACGGCGTATCCGTGATCCGGATATAGGAGGAACTGGCATGACCCGATCCGTGATCGACAAAGTACCACTCTGCACAGGCGGGCATACTCGTGCTTCCGTTACTCCAAGTTCCGTTTCCTTGACCGACAAAGACGTCAAAGCCGGCAGCAGGGGGGTTTGGACTGGCCAGCCCATCATCAAAACAATTAGCGGTCATAAGATCCTCAAGGTGGAAGTGGAAGCTGCTACTCAGATGATCGTTAATCTCCAAGTTGTTGGGCAGACTGCCGTCGCAGTGAAGTTCGTAGCCGTTCGTCACTCCCGCGCTCGTCGGAGAGGTAGCACCCGTGACATCCACACAGATACTGCCATCAGATGTGCACTGCAGCAACTTGCCGCCGCCAGTCATACGGCCAGTGCCGCAAAACCATGCTAGAAGGGAAGCAGGAACTACTAGAAGAACCAAGATCACCAGTACGCGAACCACAGACTTGAACCAGGCCCGTTGCTTGATGTTCGTCATTGTCGTTCTCCTCCGTAAATTCATATCTTTAGGACGACTGGCGTGGGCTACCTGTACAGACCCATTCAAGTGAAGAGTTTTCCCGTGGGAGCCGCAGGTCATGGGGAGTGCGGCCAGATAGCCTGCATCGGAATGCCAACGCATGTCTCATGCCGGGGGCTTCGAGTTCAAGCCCGCATACATCAGCACCCGTCTAAGTGCAAGGGTCAGAAGTACATACTGTTAGGAGCGATAGCCGGTTGGCTCCTCCGCCCGGAACTTACCTACTCAATCTTAGGAAGGATGTTGCCTAGATTGCGCAAGGAACTTGCATCCTGCGTCGAATCTGACTTGTTGGAAATTGGGCGGGTGGGTGACTCAATTCTTTTCCTGCTCTTGATGTTCCGGCCCGATGAGAGGCCCGCCACCGAGCCCTTTGTCGCCACGCCGAATTACAAGGGCGCCCCACCCTTTCGCGTTTAGGTTTTGAAAGGGTGGGATATTCTGCTCTCAGTTTTTTCCGGAACTGCCCCGCAACTTCCTGATCATTGAAAAAGCTTTGGATTGGATTCCTTGTCTTCGGGTCTGGCGCTATTCGATTTCAAGAATTCTTCGAGACGAAGAAACTTGCGTCCCAACGCTCCCGAGTATGCGGACCATTCCGGCTCTCCCGAATCCCGTTCCAAAGCAGCTCGCACCGCCGCGAGCTTCGAGTCGAGATCGTCCAGATAATGGAACACCAGCGCTTCGCGAATCATCGGCAATTTTGGCGAACCGAACTCATATTCGCCGTGATGGCTGATGAGCAGGTGCTGGACGACCGTCTTCAAATTCGGCGGAAAGCCCTCAATCGCATCCATGGCTTTCGAAATGGTCTGCACTTCCATGATGATGTGCCCAAGCAGATGCCCTTCGACCGTGTATCCGATAGCGCGCTCGTAGCACAACTCGTCCAGCTTCCCAACGTCGTGCAGCATCGCTGCGGTCAGCAGCAGATCGAGGTCAAGCTCGGCATAGTGCGCGGCCACCTGTTTCGCCAGCCCACAAAGGCTGACAACATGCTCCAGCAGCCCACCGAGATACGCGTGATGCATGACCTTTGCCGCTGGTGCGCGCTTGTAGCGTGTCGCGATGGACGGATCGTTGAGAATCTCCGTGACTAGCTTCTTTAGCCATGGATTCGAAATGCTTCCCGCGTATTCCAGCAACTGCGCGTACAACTTGGCGACGTCGGCTTTCGTCTGCGGCAAAAAATCGGCGAGATCAATTTCTTCGGGCTTCGCCAGGCGCACCTGCATCACGGAGAGCTGCGGCCGGTTGCGATAAATTTCTACCCGCGCCTGAACTTTCACGAAGTCGTCGCGATTAATCCCCTTCGCCGCGGCTTCGAACTGGTCCCACATGCGCGCTTCGATTGTGCCGCTACGGTCTCCTAGCTCCAGACGCAAATACGGCTTGCCCTCGCGCGTATTGCGAACCTCTTTTTCGCAAACAAGGAAAAACGTTGTGATGTTTTGCTCGGAATTCAGGTCGGACACGAATGGGGTCTTCATTCGCCCGTATTCTAGCTCAGTTTATTGATGAAGGACATATTTAGCCGTGGACGGCCTTTTTACTTGCCGGTATCCCCGCCGGACTTCCCGGAACTCGATCCCGGCCTTTTGCCGAACAGGAGGAACTTCTTGTGACCCTTCTTTTGCTTGCTCGCTTCGGGCGTTGCGCTCACTTCTTGAATCTCCGAACTTCCTCCGCCCGCGATGTCCTGATACCCCGGCTTGATAATCACATAGCTTTGTTCCCGTAGTGTTTTGAGGTAATCGCGCATGGCCGGCTCCATGCGCTCGTTGTACAGCTTCTCCGTGATTTCGTTTCTCACCTTGTCGAGCGGCTGCTGGCCTTCGCTGTAGTGTTCGAGTACCTGGAGAATCAAGTAGCCCTGCTTCGTCTCCAGAACGTCGGTGAGATCGTTCCTCTTCATGTTAAAAACTTTGTCTTCCAGCTCTTTCGCGAGTTCTCCGCGTTTGTAGACGCCCAGAAAGCCGCCTTGGTCCTTGGTGCTGCTGTCGGAGTACCGTTTGGCGATTTCGCCAAAATCTTCTCCGTCCTGAACGCGCTTGAGCGCTGTCTCCGCTTTTTTCTTCAGCGCCGGTAGCTCATCCGAACTCTTGCCCTGCGTGCTCACTTCAATCTCGCGCAGCGCGACTGCCTCTGGCCGCACAAGTTCACTTTTGTGCGCATCGTAATACTTTTGCACTTCGCCGTCCGTGATGTTGATGTGAGACCCGACTTCCTGGCTAATCACTTTCTGCGTGAGAATGTGGTCGCGGATGTTGTTCTTGAAGTCTTCCCAGTTCATCCCTTCGGAGGTGACGGCCTTTTCTAACGCCTCCATGCTGTCCAGTTTGTTTTGGATGCGAATTTGGTCGAGCTGCTTGATCACGTCTGCCTCTACGTTGAGTCCCATGTCCTTGCCGCGTTGGACGAGCAACGACTGATCAATCAAGTCGCGCAGCGTATTTTTCTGGCGATCAGCAATATTCGTCTGCAACTGTTCTGACGTGCAGCGGCCCTGGCACTCCTGTTTGGCGTCATCTACAGCAGCCTGTCGCGCCTTTTCGTATTCGGAAAGCGTGATGATTTCATTGTTGACGCGCGCAATGATCTCTTCGATGGTCTTGCCCGCCTCCGGGTCAACCGGTTGCGTCCCTGCCACTCCCCTCAACCTCGGCGTCGTAGGAGCCGCTGGCTTGGTCTGAGTCGGCGCTGTCGGCGGCGCCTGCGAACTGGATTCCTGCTTTTCCGGCGTTGCCGGAGGCGGAGGGGCCTGCGAGCTCGACTCCTGCTGAGCTTGCGCCAGCAGCGGGACCGCTGTGCAAAACGCCACAAATAAAACTAGTTTTCGCATCAAATTCCTTCCTTGCAAACAAACCAAAAGGCGGATGGCCCTTCAGCTACCAACAAACCTACCCAGCATAGACTCAATACTTCAAACAAACAGTCTAGCCCTGCCCTTGAAGGCCGAGCAATACGTTTCTCAACACGCCCACCACGGCTTCGCCGCGCTTCAATTCAATCCACAACACGCCGCTCGGATCCGGCTTAATGCCTGCGCGCGAGCGCACCACGCTCACCAGCCGCGCCGGGTCGAGCGTAGTTTCCGGGTGAAAGCGCACTGCAATCCGGCTGCCTTGCCGCTCAACCGAAGAAATCCGCAGGCGCTCGCACATGGATTTGAGGACGGCATAGTCCAAAAGGTTTTCCACGGACGTGGGCGGAGCGCCGAAGCGGTCTTCGAGCTCCTTGCGCACATCCTGTTTCTCCTCTTCCGTGGCGATCGTGGAAATGCGCTTGTAGGTGCGCAGGCGCAGGTTTTCGCTGGGGATGTATTCCTGCGGGATGCGCACATCCAGGCCCAGGCTGAGCGTCGTGCGCAGGTCCGGCGCGGCTTCTTCCCCTTTGAGTTTCGCCACCGCCCTCTCCAAAATTTGACAGTACAGGTCGAAACCGATGGCTTCGATATGGCCGTGCTGTTGGCGCCCAAGCATGTTGCCTGCGCCGCGCAGTTCGAGGTCGAGGGCGGCAATTCGAAAGCCTGCGCCAAGTTCGCTGAATTCCTTCATCGCGGCAAGACGCTTGCGGGCAATATCGGAAAGCGTAGTCTCGGGAGGAACCAGCAAATACGCATACGCGCGCTGACTGGAGCGCCCGACGCGGCCGCGCAGTTGATAAAGCTCCGCCAGTCCCAAACGATCTGCGCGATTGATCAGAATGGTGTTGGCGCGGGGAATGTCCAAACCGTTTTCAACGATGGTCGTAGCAACCAAGACGTCGGCTTCGTCGCGAATGAATTTCAGCATCACGCTTTCGAGTTCTTTTTCGCTCATCTGGCCGTGTCCGACGACCACGCGTGCCCTGGGCACTAGCTTCTGCACCATCGCCGCGAGCGAGTAGATGGACTCCACGCGGTTGTGAATGAAATAGACTTGCCCATCGCGCGCCAATTCATTTTCGATGGCGCTCCGTACCAGCTCTTCCTTGAATGGCGCGACCACCGTTTGAATCGCCAGCCGGTCGCGCGGCGGCGTTTCGATTAACGACATATCGCGCAGCCCCACCAGCGACATGTGCAGGGTGCGCGGAATCGGGGTGGCCGAGAGCGCCAGCGCATCCACATTTTTGCGCATCTCCTTCAGCCGCTCCTTGTGCGCCACGCCGAAGCGCTGCTCTTCGTCCACGATCAGCAGACCGAGGTCGGCGAATTTCACGTCTTTCGAAAGCAGGCGATGCGTGCCAATCACAACATCCACTTTTCCGGCTTCAAGATCGGCCAGAATTTTCTTCTGCTCCGCGGCACTGCGAAAACGGCTCAATAATTCGATGCGCACTGGAAACGCGGCAAAGCGTTTCTTAAACGTTTCGAAATGCTGGAAGGTTAGTACGGTCGTTGGCGCGAGCAAGGCTACTTGCTTGTTATCCATTACCACCTTGAACGCCGCGCGCATCGCCACTTCGGTTTTTCCGTAGCCCACGTCGCCGCAGAGGAGCCGGTCCATTGGTTCGCCGCGCTCCATGTCCTTCTTGATGTCCGCGATCGCCGCGACCTGATCCGGGGTCTCTTCGAATTCGAAGGCATCTTCGAATTCGTGCTGGAAATTGCCATCAGGAGAAAACGCGAAGCCCGGGGTGGTCTTGCGCTGCGCGTAAAGCGCCAAAAGCTGGTCCGCCATGTCTTCCAGCGATTTGCGCACGCGCGTCTTTCGTGTGTTCCAGGCCGTGCCGCCCAGTTTGTCGAGTTGTGGGTGCGCGCCTTCCACTACGCGGTAGCTTTGCACCAAGTCCATCCGTTCCAACGGAACGTATAGCCGCGCATCCTCGGCATAATGCAGCAGCATGAATTCGCCGCGATGCCCGTCCGACTCGATCTGGCGAAGCCCTTCGAATTGCCCGATGCCATGGTCCACGTGAACCACAAAATCGCCGGACTTGAGCTCCGCAAAATCGCTGAAAAATCCGGACGTGCGGATTTTGTGGCTTGGCCGCTCGATGGTGGGCGTGACGTCGAAGAGGTCCGCATGGCCGTAGATAGTCAGATTTGCCTCGGGGAACGTCACGCCTTCCGCGAATGGCGCGCGAATCAGCAGCAGGCCGGCCGATTCCTGCGCACCCTCGGCCGTGTAACCCGCAGCCGCTTCTTCCGATTCCCCTAACACGTAAGGCACTTCATATTCGCGGCAGATGTCGGCAAATCGCTCGATTTCGCCGATGCTTGCCGCCGTCAGAAACACGCGGCCACCCGCAGCGAGCTGCGACTTCACGTCACCCATACAAGCAACCACATCGCCGTGAAAACGCGCGCTCGGCCGGGAAGAGATTTCGAATTGCGGGGTCGATCCGATTCCGAGGGTCAGTTGCTCCAGATGAACCTGCGACGTTTTCCCTAGCGCGGCCGCAATTTGCTCTTCGCTCCAGAAATAATGCGAAGCCGGCGGTGAATTCGCGCGGCCATGGCGCTCGTAAACTTCCGTCGCGGCCGCAAGCTGTTGCTGCGCTGCTTCGCGCAAAG
>JAWOLO010000204.1:0-15612 GCA_033853375.1 Terriglobia bacterium | reverse complement strand
TACTTTTTTCCTTGCAACGAACGGGTTGCAAACGTAGAGTTAACCTAGTCCTTGGGGGTTTTTAGGAGGCAGCACCCATATATAGGAACCCAGTTGCCAGATCGCAGTTTGCTTGTGCGCGTGCCCTTCGCCGCCGGCGAGGGCAGGTCCCCTGCCGGGGGCAGGCGGGCGGAGGCAGAAGAAGATGACTGCCATCATCACGATTGCGAATCAAAAGGGTGGCGTAGGCAAGACAACAACGGCAATTAATCTGGCGGCAGCTCTGGCAAATCGCGAGAAGAAAACACTCCTCATCGATCTCGATCCTCAAGCAAATTCCACCATCGCATTTTATGATTCCGGGGAAATCTCCAGTTCGATGTTCGAAGTGCTGAGCGACAATCGCGTGGGAATCGCGTCCGTCATCAAGCCAACAAAAGATCCGCTGTTGTTCTTGAGCCCTGGCCGGCTGGCATTGGCAAAACTGGAGCAGCAACTCGCGGGGCAATTTGACGCGCCGTTCCGGCTGAAAGATGCTCTGTCGCCGGTGGAGAAGGATTACGACTACGTGATCATTGATACTCCACCTTCCCTGGGGATCCTGACCGTCAATTCGCTGGTGGCTGCGACGCATTTGCTGGTACCGATTCAAGCCGCGTATTTCGCGATCGAAGGTACAGACGATCTCCTGGAAACGTACGAGCGCATTCGCGCGCGGCCGAACCCCGGGCTGAAAGTGCTCGGCGTGGTCATCACGTTGTATGACAAGCGGACGAATATCTCCAAGGACACACATGGGCAAATTCGCAGCGTGTTCGGCGAGGTGCTTTTCAAAACGAAAATCACCAAGAACGTGAGGCTGGAAGAAAGTCCGGCGTATAAGGAAACGATTTTTACGTTTGCACCGAAATCGCCCGGGGCGGTGGAGTACAAGAAGCTCGCGGGGGAGGTTATCCAACGTGTCGAAGAGGATCGGGTTGCCAGTCACGCTGAAGATGCGGCATGACGCGCACTACGTAGAATCGCTGACAAGCTACAGCGGGGCGGCGGTCGGACGAATGATCCGGCTGGACCAGATCCGTCCGAACCCGGACCAGCCGCGCAAGGCGTTGGGAGATTTGCGCGAACTGACGGAATCCGTGCGCGAGAAAGGCGTGCTGGAGCCGCTGCTCGTGCGCTACGTGCCGCGCGAGGACTGCTACTACATAATTTCCGGCGAACGCCGGTACCACGCAGCGCGCACGGCGGGATTGCGTGAGGTGCCATGCATCGAAAAAATGGCCGACGATGCGGAAACGTTGGAACTCGGGCTGATTGAGAACATCCAGCGCAAAGACCTGACGCCGTTTGAGGAAGCGGACGGATTGCACCGGCTGAGCACACAGTTTGAATACACGCACGAGGACATCGCGAAGAAAATCGGCCGGGCACGTTCTTCCGTGACGGAAACGCTGTCGCTACGGAACATTCCAGATTCGCTGCGCAGGAAGTGCATCGATCATGGAATCAATTCGAAGTCGCTGCTGCTGCAGATTGCGCGGCAGCCGACCGAGAAGAAGATGATTGAGATGTTTCAGCGCATCCTGCAGGGCGGGCTGACGCGTGATGAGGCGCGGCGTGAGCGGAGGCAAGAGCAAACCGGGCCACAGCGTCCCCGTCCGTTCATCTTTCAGTTTGAGCCGCCGAGCGAGACGTTTAAATTCCGAATTCAATTCAAGAAAAGCCATGTTTCGCGCGATGAGTTGATCACAACGCTGCGCGAAATCCTGGCGCAGCTGGAAGGAAGTTCCTCCGAGGCGGATACCACCGCCGCCTGACCGCCTACCGATTGCGAAGTTGTTGCGACTTCTTGCGACTGTGGTCATCATGAAGCTGTGCAATGCTAGAGCTTTCTCCGCGCCAAATGCAGGTGATGGAAAGGCTGGTCGGAGCCGGGTTTCGCCCGATTGCGATTCCGCCTTACGAAAACGCATTGTGCATAAGGAAGGGCAATTGCGTCGTGGCGTTGGCGCCGGTCCCCAACGGCGGGCTGAAACTGCTCGCGCCGCCTTCCTACCTGGTGGACGGGAACTTCAGCGTGAAGTTAAAGCGAGGATCTGGCGAAGTGTTCGTTTGGAAGAAAAGGGAAGTGGAAGCCACGCCAGAGAGAGTGCTGGAACTGGAGTCCTTTAAGAAAGAAGTCCAGGAAATCCTGGAGTCGGCGCCAAAGCAATAGTTCCACCGAATTGCAATTCTTCGCGTCCGGCGGCAAACTCAAATTCTCATGAAAACCTACGACATTATCTGTATCGGCGCAGGGCCAACCGGCCTAGCGACGGCGATTGAAGCAAAACGCGCAGGTATGCAGCCCCTGGTGATCGATAAAGCCTGCCTGTGCAATTCGCTTTATCACTATCCCGTGAATATGGTGTTTTTCACCACACCGGAATTGCTGGAAATCGGAGATCTTCCACTGGTGAGTTCGGCGGAGAAACCAACACGTTTGGAGGCACTGAAATATTACCGGAAAGCCGCGGAGCATTACGAATTGGATCTTCGTCTGTTTGAGCGCGTGTTGCATGTTGACGGAAGCAATGGGAACTTTACAGTGGTGACGAAGACAGAAAAGGGGGCGCAGGAAAGATACCGGGGCAAAAAGATTGCCGTTGCAACGGGTTACTACGATTTGCCCAACATGCTTGGCGTGCCCGGCGAGGACCTGCCGCACGTTTCGCATTATTACACGGAGCCGCACCCGTTCTGGAAGCAGGATGTCGTGGTGATTGGAGGAAAAAACTCCGCGGCGGAAGCCGCGCTGGACCTCTACCGGAACGGAGCGCACGTGACGCTCGTGCATCGGGGGAAGGAACTAGGTTCGACGATCAAGTACTGGGTGCGGCCGGACATCGAAAATCGCATCAAGGCTGGAGAGATTACAGCGCTTTTGAGTACGCGCGTTGAAGAAATCACCAAGGATGAAGTGCTGGTAGAAAACCATGCGCATACGAAGCGCATACAGGCAAAGCAAGTATTCGCGTTGACGGGGTATCATCCGGATTTTTCGTTTATGGAAAGCATGGGGGTCAAGCTGGACCCGGAAAGCAAGAAGCCGGAGCTGGACCCGAAGACTCTCGAGAGCAATGTCCCGGGAATTCATCTGGCAGGAGTGGTGATCGGTGGCCGGCATACCGGGGAAATTTTTATTGAGAATGGGCGTTTTCACGGAAAACAAATCGTTGAATCGCTGAAGCAGTAACCGGTTTTTGGGGCGAACGACCGGACTGTTCGTTTGCCGCGCTCCACACGCTTTGTTAGACTGCTAACTTATGCCATCCGTGCTGCGTGAAGTAGGTGAGACGTTCGAAGCGCTGGTGAAGGGCTTCAGCGTGACTTTCCGGAATATTTTCCGGAAGACGGTCACGGAGAACTATCCGCATGAGCCTGTGCATTTCCAGCCGCGCTACCGCGGAATTCATGTGTTACATCGCGATGAGAATGGACTTGAGAAGTGCGTGGGATGCTTCTTGTGTGCCGCGGCGTGTCCGGCGAATTGCATTTACATCGAGGCGGCAGAAAATACCGATGCGAACCGCATTTCGGCGGGAGAGCGTTACGCGAAGGTGTACAACATCGATTATTCGCGATGCATCTTCTGCGGCTATTGCGTAGAAGCCTGTCCGACTGACGCGATCACCCATGGCCACGGGTTTGAGCTGGCCACGTACGACATCAACTCTCTCGTTTACCGCAAAGAGCAACTCCTGGAAAAAGGCGCAGCTGTTCCAGCAGCTTCCTCCCGCTGATTCTCCCTTTCTCTAGTTAGGTATTTTTCGGGTGCGAAGCTTTCTGGGCGTTCGCTGAAGAGACGTGGGACCTCCATCACACCGGTTGTGACTAGTTCCTGTTGTGTCTCCTAATACTTAAAAAGTGGGTAAGACGTAAGTCGAAGAGGGAAGGGCGGCGGTATGGAGTGTGCTGCGAATGAGTGGGGACACAGGGACGCGAAGCCTTGGCATGGTGGAACAATCTGCCGGGCGTGAGTGCGGCAGATCGCGAGAGGCGGTCACACCGCGACGTGGCGCTTTCAAGGGAAGCGTCACGTCGCCGACATTTTCGCTCCTGCTGCGCCGGGCTGTCGGCACACCTCCGCTGCGAATCACGCGAAGCGCGATGAGCGGCGGAGGTGGCGGAGAAGCGTCGATCAAGAACTCAAAAATAAGCTGCACCTCAGACGGCACCTCGATTTACGACCGATGGCGCGGGCCGATCCGCAAAAACATTATCGGACACGGAAGCCGGTACGGAGTGTCCGTGCGCGGCCAGCAGTTCTTCGCCCGGAGCGCGCTCGGGGGCGCGGGGTGGGCGCTCGCGCTGTTCGATCAGCCAGCGCGCAAGCATGGCGCAAGCGTTCTCTTCGATCCACTGATCCAGCAAAGCGCCAATCTCCTTCCGGAGATTGGCGGCGTGGCTGAGACGCGAAAGTTCGTAGCTTTGAAGCGAGTTGCGCGAAGCGGAGAGAAGAAACTCCCACGGCGGCTGCGTTGGGGGACAGGGCACGTCGGCCTCCTGGAGACAGACGGATGCAAGGTAACAAACCAGTAATAAATGTCCATAGTACTGAGTCGGCACTAACTGTGGAAATCTGTGGAAAACCCGAACCGCGTCACAAGCCGGTGTTCGGAATACTGAGCAACAAGCAGGAAGGCCGCACGTGGCGGGAACGCGGACGCTAACTATGTGCAGCGCGTGCGCGGGGGATTACGAGGATCCCGACCGCACGGCGTGGACGTTGGACGAGAACGACCAGGATGAAGACCAGCCGGAGACGGACGCAGTCGGGGAAGGGTTTCCCGCCGAGAAGTAGCAGGCGGCGGGAGAGGAGGAAGCGATGCGGAAGACGCGGAGAAGGTTGGAAAGACAGTCCTTGCGGCCGGCCCGCCGGGCCCAGCTAGCAAGCGAGGGCACCCTGTCGGAGTTAAGCCGGCCTATCCAAGTAGGCAGGCCTGCCATGGCAGCTAAACGGAGGCAGCGCGACGTGCTTTGTGACGTGATGCTCAGCGCCAGCCAGTGCGAGACCTGGCTGACGCTCGAGGAACTCGCGAAGCTCACGCATTACCCGCCAGCCAGCATTTCGGCGCAGTTGCGGCACCTGCGCAAGCCGGAGTTCGGCGGTTATGAGGTGGAGAAGCGGCAGCGCGTGTCCGGGAGGGTGCTGCGCGGCGAAGATTTCGGTACCGTCTGGGAGTATCGGCTGCGGCGTGGAGTCCACAGGATTGGACCGCCAAATCAGCGCGTAAGACACCGACACGCGGCGAATGCTTTGGCAGCGGCGTAAAGAAAAAAGGGAGTTATTGGTTCTTAGCAATTAGTTGTTGGTTAGACCAGAGAGAGAGTCTCTTTTGAAAATGAATTCGTATTGAGGACGGATTCCCATGGAAGCGTTCTTTGCAAGCAGTTGTTCGTTGAACAGAGAGAGTTCCTCTGGAAAATGCGACCGTACTGTGTACCAGCCACTGAGAACCAAAAACTAACAACCAAAACCAAAAACTGACAACTGCGGGCTGACAACGGAGCACTCAAGAGCGGAGAAGCCGGAGGAGCCATGGGTGTGAAGCCGGAGCTGGCGTTTGATGTGTGCTGGGAAGTTTACCGCAATGCGCGTGAGGTGCTGGAGAACAAACGGGGTATCTCGGCGCGGAATTGGAAGGACTCGGAGAAATTTCTGTGGCGGCCAGACATCCGGCCAAAGCTGAACGAGTGGATGGCAGACTTTACGCTGGCGGGGCAGGCCGCGCTCGACGGACCGGAATGGGCCTCGCGCATGGTGATGTTCCGGCTGTATTATCTGGGGCTCGCCCCCTACGAAACCGCACGACATTTTCTCGGTTTGAGCGAGCATAGCTGGGTTAATTGGTCGGAGGAGATCCGCCGCCGCTGCGGCAAAGAGCTGCTGCAGCGCCGCATGTTCCCACCGAGAAAGTACTTCACAAATGGGGCGTGAGGCCAAGCCACGAGGAGGTTCGCTCGAGTCGCGCGAAGGCTAGGCTACAGCAGTAAGGGGTCGCCGACGCGGAGGACCTTGCCGGCCTCCGAAGGGGCGACGCGGGTATTGGTGGCCAGGCGGTAGTAGTGATCGAAGCGCGCCTCGGGAGTCCAGCTTGGAACGTGGCTGCGGCGATAGTCAGAAAAAAGACGCTGAAAGTTGGCGATGATCGCTCCGGTTTGCGGATTGCGCGGCGGCACGGGACAGCGCGCGCAGGGATTGCTGCCCTCGAACTGCACTTCGCCAATGCGGAACGGCACGAAAATGTTCTTGTCCGCTGTGAAAAGCTGGTCTTCCCAAAAGGGTGGCACGCCGTCGATTTCCAGCGTGGTGCGAAAGCGCAGACGCATGTCGCTGGCGGTCAATCCCGGAAAAACGGTTGCTACGGCGTCGAGCGAAGCCGTCGAAATGATAGTAGGGCCGTTGGCTACAGTGTCGTCAGGAAAACCCTCCGGCGAATAGCGCACGGTGATGGGCTGGTCGAAAAATGCGCTGAACCATTGCGCCGCGTCGGCCCAACCGCCGGGAAAGTCAAATGTCTTGGTAGGAGTGCCTAGGCGATTTGTAGGAACGGAAAGCGTAACGGAGCTGAGATCCGGCGCGTACGTGGCGCGAATCAGGTGAACAGCTGCGGTACGCTTGCCATTCACCCACTGGCCGTCCGCAGAGTAGAGAGCCCAGGCGCGGTCGAATTCCAGGCTGCCACCGGGCCCGATACGCGCCTCCTTGACCTGCACCGGGTCGAGCGCCTTGATGGGGTGCAGTTGAATGATGGCCAGCCGCGGCGAAACCGTCGAGGTTTCCACGGGGGAATTCTAACAAAACTGAGAAGGGAAGCAGCGGGCATGAACAAAAACTTTGTGGAAATTCAGCCCGCGACGTGGAATTGGCCCAGGATCACGCGCGCAAGAATGGCGCCGCCCATCACTGCGATGGAAAAACTCAGAAGCGTGCCGATCAGAAAATATTCGGCAAAGTGTTCCGACTTGAATTCCGGATAGCGAGCGATAGCTTTTGCGGCCAGGATGAGCCCTGCGGTGCCCGGAGATTGGAGCAGCAAGGCAGTAAGCAACAGAAAGCGCTCGAGCCAGCCGATGTAGAGCCCCGCATTCTGCATGGGCTCGCCGCCCTTTTCTGGCTGTTCCAAGTTGATGCTTTTCGCCAGAGGACGAGTTAAAGCGCGAATCAGATAGCCGCCGCCAAAAATTACGCCGATGTAAATGACGGGGATGAAGAGAAGCTTGCTGGAGACGGCGCGGCCTCTACCCAGGAACGTGGCTATTTCTGCAAAAGGCAAGCCGGGCGAAAGCAGCCAGGCAGCGATTGCGACGCTCAGAAGATGAAGAAACTGATCGGAAACATAGGCGATGGCGCCGTCGCTGAGGAGCGCTTTTGGGGTGAACTGGATTTTTGCGAAGTCGATAAGCAAATGAACAAGGGTAAGGGCTAGAAGAACGAGATGCGTGCGCAGCCATAAGCCGGATCCCGCGAAGAAAAAGCTGACCAGGATGACGGCAGAAAGATAGTGCGTCAAGCCGTGAAAAACATAAGCGGACAGCTTGCCGTGCCGCTTGTGCTCGACGAGGCGATGCGTTTGGAAAACAAAATCCGTCAGCAAATGAGCCAGATAAATTGCCAGAAACGCCCGGAAGAGGATTTGCATAGTTTTGTACAAATTCCCCGATTTGTACGTTTTTGTACAACCAGTGTTATTCCAACTTAATGCGACAGCTGTTTCTCAGCGCTTTTCGCCATGAATACGCACAAGCGCGGCCCATCCACCTAACGCATCGAGTTGGGACAGCACTAACCGAAGGCGCGTTCGATGAACGCCCCGGCTACTTTAACAGTTTCTGCGAGCTGCCAGTAGTATCCCCGTTTCAGATTGCGGGAAACCGTGGAAACGTCCAGCTTGAGCCGCTTGGCGGTTTGCTCGAGAGCGGGCTGGTCCAGGAAGCGGCGGATGGTCTCCCACTGTTTTGCGGTGATCTGTAGCATCAAAGTGTCGTGCAAGCCGTAAAGCAGATTAATTGTTTGGTTGAAGGGTTCATTGTGCGAGGCAAAGGCGGTCAGGACCTCGAATTTGAAGAGGCCGTTGGCTTTGACGTTTTCCAGCGCCCAGCGCGCGAATTGAAAGGCCGCGCCGGTGAGCCGGTTGACCGGCGGGTGAATGCGGTCCGCGACTTCGCCGATGCCGACGCCCACGCGCAGAGGTAACGGCTGGAGCGCGGCGCGCAGGTCCAGAAGCAGGGCGGGGAGCGATGGCAGCTCGGCCGTAAGGGTCTGAAATTCGTCGCCGGCGGTCACGCTATAGGGCAGGCGAATGAGCTTCCGCCGCAAATGCTTCTCGGAGACGGTCTGCAGCTTTTTGCCCAGCAGTGCGCGCACGTCCTTGCGTGCGCTCGAGCCCAGGATGTCGGCGACCACCACGGCATAGGTTTCGGATAGCATAAGGCCTGCGTTCAAGCATCTTTCATGATTTGTACGAAAATGTACAAATATGTATATTTGTACAAGAACGTACAAATCATCGGATTTGTACAGTATCGTACAAGTCAAGAAATGTCAAGCGGGCTTTTCAGTAGGTTTCATGCAGCTCCGGCGGATTCGGACGGCTGGCAGGAGGCACGATGTTGTTTTCGCGCAGGTAGAGCGCCATCTGGCCATAGTGGTCGGCGTTATGCCAGACAATCACGGTGGCCAGGCCGAGCCGCGTATTGGGCCCAGCGTAAGGGCCCTCGATGGGATCGAACATGTTTTTCGCCTCCATCGCTCCAAGGGACTTGCGCACGGCGGCAAATGAATCGCGCAGATAAATCAGCAATTCTCGCTTGGTCTTTGCGGGACTGGGCCCATCTTTATCGCAACCGGCAGGAGGCGTTTGGCCGTCGAGTTCGGCGGCAAACGCAAAATTGGAGCACGCCACGTGCTTCACCTGCTGCGCAAACGTGCGGACTTCCCCGGGGCCAAACTCCGGCTTCTCATTCTTGAATTTTCCTTCCGCAGGGCGGTAGCCGTATTTCTCCTCCGGCATGGTTTCCGCGGCGGAGCGCACTTCGTATTCCTGGTACTGCAGGCCGCGCAGAAAGGCGGAAGCGACGGTTTCTTTCTTGCTCATTTCGGAGGCAGTGGGCTGGCGCTGTGACTCGGTTTCCTGGTTGGATTGCGCTCGTGTGGCTCTGCCAGAGAAAAGCCAGATCCCCAGCAGGGAAATACCGAGAGCCAGGAATAAAAGGAACACGAGAAACTGGCGATTGGAGCGCATGCGAGGTCTCCTAGGTGCAGAAGTGTATCATTCAGAACTTTAGACGACGCGCTCTGCATGCAAAGCGCGGCTCTGCTGGATCGCACGGACGGGAGTCTGTTCATGCACTTTCTTAGCGGCGGCGGTAGCCAGCGGATCCTAGCGTGGCGGCATGGCTGCGGCGCTTGCGGCGGCGGTTACGGGCTTGTAGCCCGTGGTGCCGGCCTTGCGCATGGCGTCGATCGCTTCGGCGACGGTCAGCAGCACAATGGTCTGACTGTTCCGGACTGCGCCTCCAGCAGAGAAGGCCATGGCGATAGCCGCGGCGGAAACGTTGTCCGGCATTTCCGTAATCACGATGACATCATGCTCGCCGAAGGAGAAGTATGCGTCCTTGATCTTTCCGCCTAGTTTTTCGATGGGCCCGCGCACTGCTTCGACGCGATCCTGCGGATTGGCTACCAGACGCGCCATCGCTTCGGACGTGTAACTGACTTGATGAAGGAAAAATGGCATGACAGACCTCCTTTTGTAGATGAGAATTCGGGGGAAAACTTCCGTGGAATGTGGGCACTATGCGCCGGCGATTTGTGCGCGTCAAGAGGCTGGCGCTTGAAGCACGTAAGGATTTGGGTAGCAGCTAGGGTTTGAGAAAGCGACGCTTTGTTATTGGAGGAGTCTTTGCGGACGAACTTTTCGGCTTCTTAGGCAAGCTCGGGAGGACCGAGATCCCGTCGCAGCAGGGAACGACATGGAGGATCGCGCCAGGAGCTTTATGGCAAGGACAGGTGCAGTCTTTGCGTTTTTCGTATTCCATAACAGTTGCCGCAAGCCATTGCGGCGGTGCCCTTTAGCGTCCGGTTCCCGTTACGAACCTCTATGCTCGACAACAAGCCGACTCCATAGCCGAGCGGATCGCACAATTGTGCCTTTCCGAAGTGATTGAAAACAAGCGAGTAAAAAAATCTTTACAAAAAATGCAGATTTTCCTTGACAAAATTTTATTTTATGGTACATTAACTCCTGTAGAAAAGTGCGCCCCGACTCAGTCGGGGCGTTTGCTTTTATGGGGGCGCTCTTCGCCACTCGGCTAACTCCGAAGAGAAACCCACTCTCGCATCCGGTCCTGCTTGCACTTAAAAACAAAAGACTTATCGCCGACTGGGTTTACTGACAGACCGCGGGGCAACAAGGAGCCTCGGGCGGCCCTGCAGTTGCGCTTTCCTCGAACTGAGTACTGGAACTGACACTTGAAAGAAAAAAATTTGCGGCCTCAAGCCGTGTCAAGGAGCCCTTCATGCCTGCCTATCAAAACGTGACTCCGCCGATTTCGCTGATGCCCGGCGACGTCGGCTTCAGCTTCAACAGCGAAGCGTTCCCGGCCGCCAACACGGCCGGCTCGCAATTTGCCATTCCAAGTTACGCCGGGCGCGCGGACACGGGCAATGCCGTGCGCTGGCAAACCATTTTTGGCACGGCCCCAACCGCGGTCAACCTGGTGCTACAAGGCGCCATGTCTGACGTCGACGCCGAATACCAGACCATCGACACGACCACGAACACCGCTGGCGAAGCGCGCACGGTTACCGGCGTGCAAACGAAATTTCTGCGCATCAAGTTTGTCTCTTCCACCGGCGGCAGCGGCTTGACCGCAAAGCTGATGGTGTGAAGCTCTACCTGCTATCGATTCAAGGTTCACAAGCCTGTGTGGTTTGCCGAGTCCCGATAGGACTGTTGTCAGTCATTGGTGTGCAGATTTCAATTAGCGCACAGAGTAGCCAGGCAATAGTGTTTATGTTCCAACACGATCCCATTCTCACCGCAGAACGCCGGCTCTGGCGCGGCGTTCTCGAGCAAGCCTACGCAGACGCCGAGCTGCCCCTGAACCTCGAATCTGAGGATGAGCTGTTCATCGATCAGGATCGCGCGCGCCGTTTTCTGCGTGCCGACACGCCTCACGAAGAAGAAGGTTTGAGGCTTGTGTGTGACTTCGCAGACGTTCCCTTCGATCGCGTCGTGTCTTGGGCGAAAAAGCAATATCCACGCGCGGCATAAACAATCTCATGACCCAACAAAGAACTTCGCGCAAAGCAAATGGGCATCCCGGTCCGAATGGCCGCCCGAACGGCCACGGTCCGGCGTATACGCCTGCCTACTCGGCAGGCAAGGAGCGGGGCGGGGTTCCGCAGCCTGTCTGCTCAGACAGGCCTAGGAACCACGCTGCGTCTGACGACGCCAGCAGAACTTCCGTCGCGAGCGCCGAAGCCCTCCCGGCTACGGCCAGCCTGCAGAGACAGGCAAGCACGGTCTGCCAGGCGTACGCTGAGGTGGCGCCGCCCCCTCCGAACGAACGTTCACCGCAAACGTCTGCCACAAACAACACGGCCGCCAATCAAGACAAACCAAACGACAAGGAGCTTCCACCGGGCAAGTATCCGCTTCCCGACAATTCTGCGGAATTTGTCCAGGAAATTCACCGCAAGATCGATCTCATCGAGGTCTGGCACAGCCTGTTGCGAAACGGCGACGAAAAGGTTCGCCAGCGAGCCGTTGAGAAGCTCACAAGCATGCTCTATGACGACGACTCGATTTCAGCCGAGGAGCCTCAGCAAATTGTGATGGACATTGACAGCGCTGTTGCTCGCCGCGCAATCGCTGCGCGGCAGAAGGAGCTATGAAAATGACGGACGTCGCTCTTCCCAAACCGTCTTTCTTTGAAAAGCTGGTGAACGCCGTTCATCTCGATTACGTTTTGAAGGTCGTCGGCGTCGGCGGATTCGTTTGGGCCTTCTTGTCTTCCTGGCATTCGCTGGGCCTGGGCGTGAAAGCCGGCATGCTCGCTTCGGTTGCCGCGTGGGTGGTAGGCAGCCGATTCTCAAAGATCTACCGCTAAATGTAAATGCTTCTTTTCGGCGACTATTACGATCCTTTTCCGCGCCAGAAGCAATTTCACTCGAGCCCCGCGAAGTACCGGCTCTTCGGTGGAGCTGCTGGCCCAGGGAAAACCAAAGCGCTGCTCTGGGAAGCCATCTTTCAGGCAAATTTGTGGCCTGGAGTGGACACGCTGCTCCTGCGGCGCACGTATCCGGAGCTGGAGTCCTCGCTGCTGGCTTACTTTCGGCGCGATGTACCGCGCGAACTTTACCGCAGCTACAACGAATCGAAGCGTCTCATTACCTGGACGAACGGATCGACAACGCGCTTTGGCTACTGCCGCAACGAGAGCGACGTCTACCGCTATCAGGGCGCAGAGTTCGTCTTCATCGGCATCGATGAGCTGACGCACTTCACCTTGAAGCAGTGGCAATTTCTCACTTCGCGCAACCGCTGTCCCGTTCCCAATAGCTTTTGCTGTATGGCCGGCGCCACGAACCCCGGCAACATCGGCCACGCCTGGGTGAAAGCGCTATGGGTGGACAAAGTCCCGCCGGCAGGTTTTGAGCAAGCAGGCTTGTACGATCCGCGCGATTATGAGTTCATCCGAGCGCGCATTGACGACAATCCGCTCTATGCCAATGACGCGGACTACCGGCGCAAGCTCGAAACGTTACCGGAGCATCTGCGCCGCGCCTTTTTGGATGGCGACTGGGACGTTTTCGCGGGACAGTACTTCGATATTTTCGATTACGGCCGCCATACCGCGCGGCTCGAAGAAATTCGCCTCGAGCCCTGGTGGCCGCGGTGGATTTCGATCGACTGGGGCTTCCAGCATCCCAGCGCCGTGTACTGGCACTGCGCCGTACCGGCGCCGCCTCGATCCGTCATTTCGAGCGAAGCGAGAAATCTCTCTTCGACCCTTTCTCAGAGAGATCCCTCGGTCGCTGCGCTCTCTCGGGATGACAATCCTTGCCGGATTGTCACTTATCGCGAATTCGTCCAAAGCGGCCTCTCGCCGCGCATGCTGGGGCAAGCCATCGCCGAACGCAGCGGTCGCGAGCGCATCAGCGAAGTGTTTCTCTCGCCCGATGCCTTCGCGCATCGCACTTCGGAGGCGTCCGTCGCCGAGCAACTCGGCGACGTGCTCGTAGCCAACGGCTTGCCGCGTCCCGCGCCTGCCGATGACGACCGCATCGGCGGCTGGCAGTGGATGTATCAGATGCTGGAATCGAATTCCTGGGTGATTACCGACAATTGTTCGGAGCTGATCCAGTGTTTGCCGCACCTGGTGCACGACGAAGCACGCAAGGAAGACATTCGCAAGGTGGACGGCGACGATCCCGCCGACGCCGTGCGTTATGGCTTGGTTTCCGGCGCTCGCCTTGCTGGAATGCACCAGCCTGTCATTCCGAGCGGAGGGTCGGCCGGTTTCGCCGGCCCGCAGTCGAGGAATCTCTCTTCGCTCGATCCGCTGGCGCCGCACTTCGTTCACGGCATGCCGCTCGACGAACAAATCGCTCGGCAGGTGAGCGCGCAGGATCCCACTTCGCGCGCCATTCACTACCAGCGCCTGCAAAACGAAGCCAAAAAGTTCTTTCGTCCCAAGCCGCTTCCACATCGCCGCCGCTGGTAGCAGAGCCGGTTGCGTGCAGCAGCCTGGTCTTTGCGTTAACGATTGGGTGGATAATCGCACAGGCACGAATGCCTGTGCGACTGGAAGTCTTGCCAGAGATCATGTTGGAGCGATTAAAACAAATCTGGCGGTCGGACTATGTTCGGCTGTTGGAAGAGGAAGTGTCGCGTCTGCGCGCGGAAAATCGCGCGCTGATGAATTCGCTGCTCGGCACGGCGGGATTTCCTCCCGTGGAGTTTCCAGAAGCGCCGAAGCCGCAGCCTTTACCGCGACTGCGCAAGCGCTCGTGGCACCAGATTCAGGCCTGGCGCGAAGCCGACGCCGCCCGTGAGGGCGGTGTAGCGCAGGGCGGCAGCCCTGCGGCCTTTTCTGACGAAGCCAGCATGGGCGAAGAAAACTTCCGCGGAGCTCAAGCTCCGCGCTACAGCAATGCGAGGACGAATGGACCTGTATCGCACAACTGAAACTTGGACAGGCACACCCGGCACCATCGCGCCGGCGGACGGCAACTACGCCTCTGCCCCTGTCATTCCGAGCGAAGCGAGGAATCCTGGCAACGCGTACGACGCATCAAGCCTCGATCCCTCGTCTGCGGCCGCAAAAGCGGCGGCCTCAACTCGGGATGACAACAGCGAGGACATCATCAACCTCGGCCCAAACAATGAGCGCCTCGAGGACGTAAAGCCGGAGTTGGTGCACGCGTTGCGCGAACTGGTCCGCCAATACCGTCAAGAAGGCGTCGTCGCGCGGCGTCATGAAATTCGCCGCATTCGCCAGGCGCGGCTCTTCTGGCAAGGCCTACAATACGCCTGGTGGAATCCCAACGACATGAACTGGCACCTGCCGTTCGAGCAGCGCTTCAGCGACGACCGTCAGCTCGAAGAGATGCCGCGCTACCAGTTCGTTACGAATTTTTATCAGGGCTTCGGGCTGTCGTTCATCGCCGTGCTTTCGCAGGACGTGCCGAGCGTGCGGTTCTATCCCCAATCCACGCAATCTCTCGAAGACATTGCCGCTGCGCGCGCTGCGAGTGACGTGGCGCAACTCATCGAGCAAAACAATCACGTCGAGCAATTACTCACTTCCGTCGGCTACTTTCTTTGGACCGACGGCAAACTCGGCGCTTACGTGCGCTACGTTGCCGATGGGCAGCGCTTCGGTTTCCACGACGAAAATATTCTCGAAGCGCTCGAGATTCCCCTCGGCGAGGATGTCTACGTCTGCCAGCAATGCGGCAACGAAACGCCGGTGATGCGGTCCTATGCGGATGTAGGGGCGGCCCATGGGTCGCCCGACGATGGCCCACGCGACAACGCGCAAGCGGGCGGGGCAAGCCCCGCCCCTACGCCTTTGGGCGTGTGCCCTGCTTGCGGCGCCGAACTCACCGACGCGAATGTGCGAAAAGCTGAGCGCGTCACCGTGCCGCGCGTCGTCGGCACGCGCCGCGTTCCCAGTGGCCAGGAAGTCATCTCCATCGCCGGCGGCCTCGAACTGAACACGCCCGTCTGGGCCAACGAGATGCACGAATACCCCTACCTGCAATGGCAGGCGGAAGTGCATCGCGCCAAACTGAAAGCCGCGTATCCGCACGTCGCCAACAAAATCGAATCCGCACCCTCGCAAGGAGCCGAAGATGTTTACGCGCGCGTTTCGCGGTTGAGCGTCGAGCAAGGCCTGCCTTCGATTCATCCCGGCGACGCGCTGATGAATCTCATCACCTTCGATCGTACTTGGCTTCGCCCCTGGGCATTCTACGGGGTCGAAGACGAAGGCGTGCGCAACGAGCTGCTCGCCATGTTCCCCGACGGATGCTACGTTGCGTTCGCCGGCGACGTTTACTGCGAATCGCGCAGCGAA
>JAWOLO010000203.1:0-4080 GCA_033853375.1 Terriglobia bacterium | reverse complement strand
GCTCGTAATGGCGGTAGTTACTGGCAACGCCAAGGGGAATGCGCTGGACCGCGCGTTTGTGCGCCGCGGCGGATTTCGGCGTGCGCTTTTCGTACGTGGCGAGTTCTTTTTGTAGTGCTTCGTGCATGATGCTGCTCCGTTGGAGTGCAGGACTATTCCCTGCGGTCAGTTTAAGGAGGTAAATCCATTATCTCACGTGCGGGAAGGCGCGGCTTCCCCACCCCCGTGGGGGCCCGCTAGCCGCCCCTGCAGATGAATTGCGCGTCTTTCCCTTGCTTGCCTAGAACGTCAGTTTTAGCGCGAACTGCATCAATCGCGGATCTCTTGCCCTCTTCACACGGCCGAAGTCCGAGCCATCCGTTATGTTGCCATCCGGCTGGAAGAACTGTGCGTGATTGAACGCGTTAAACAGCTCACCACGAAACTCCAGCTTAAAGCGCTCGTTCAAAGGTGTGACCTTCAAAAAGGCTATTTCCCAGTTGTTGATACCAGGGCCGCAGCACACTGTGCGGGGCGCATTCCCAATCGTTCCGGGTGGTACGGTATTTTCGGTGAAAGCGTCCGGATTGAATCCAGCATTAATCAGAGTGCACGTCGCCGGATCCGTGCCTGTGCCCGCGGCACAAGTCAACTTGCGCGGATCGATCTTGTGGAATGGCGCGGCGATGTTCGGCTGGCCGGGCGTTTCGAAATCGAAGCTTGACTGCAGTTCGATATCGTCCTGTTCTGTAATGCGAATCGGGAAACCACTTTGGAACGTGGTGATCCCCGACACGGCCCAGCCGTTGAATGCCTTACCGGCAAATCCCTCGTACTTTGGCACCGGCAATTCCCAGTAGTAGCTCAAAACGAAACGATTACGGGCATCGAAGAGCGAGAGCGCGCGGTTGCGCTTCGGATTGATGGGGTCCACGAGATTTTCAAAAGTTGAGGCGAAGTCGAGAGACTTGCCGAAAGTGTAAGCGGCGCTCAGTTGCAAGCCATGCGAAAAGCGCTTCTCGAGGCTGGCCTGGAAGCCGTTGTACGAGGAATTGGCGATCGTGTTCTGGGTGAAGATGTCCGAGAAGACATCCACACCGTCGCTGGGGCATCCTTTGCCAGTAAGCGGATTGCAGAAAGGCGAAGAGTAAGGCCGGATGCCCACAAGAGTGATGGGCGTGCCGCCCGCTGCGCCTGTAACGATGCAATTGCTTGGATAATTCGTAGCCGGGGGATAAGCGATCGGACACGGGATGTTCGTACCGTTGGGGCCACCGGGAATATAAGGGAGATGAAGTGTCTGGCCCTGCTGAAGAACGAAGGAGTACGGGTTGTCTGCGAGGAAGGGGCCACACCCTTGGCCCAAGTCAATGAGGTCGAGACACGTTAGCGGATTCCCAGGGTTTAGGTCCTGCGAAGCAAGAAGCCGGTGTCCCTGCCGGCCAACGTAGGCCAAGTTTAGGACGAGGTCACTGGCAAGCTGGCGTTGAACGGTCAAGTTGTACTGCTCGGCGTACTGCGTCCTTGGGTTCTTCGCTGCTTGGCCGAAGAGGAGAATCGGACGGAAGCGTTCCCAGTCCTGGGCTTGCCCTCGAGCGGGATTGAGAAAGCCGTTGAAGGGATTGGGAAAGACCGTCGCACCGTCCTGGCCGAGGAATGGGAGATTGAACTGGGTATTGAAAACGAAAGTGCTTCCGCCGAACGGCGGTTCGGCGCTGAACTGCTCGAGGACGAGCTGTTCGACGGGATTATAGAAAAGGCCATAACCTGCACGGATACTGGTCTTTCCGGGGCCGCCAAAGACTTTGCCAAGGAAGCCGTCGCTAGCTGCGGGACTCCAGGCAAGACCAATGCGCGGCGCGAAAGACTTGTAGTACGTGCTGGAGAGACCGGCCGGTACGCCAAGATCGCCCGGAACCACAAGACCCACGGGTGTGACTCCCGCGGTGTTGCAATCGGTAATGCCGTTGGCCGGATCGAAAAGCGGGCTGGAGGTTGGAAGAGTGCATGGATAAACAGTAGAGAATTGGCCAGGACGGAACGTCTGCACTTTCTTGCCGATATCCGTCAACGGCGTCGTGAGCTCCCACCGGAGGCCGTAGTTGAGAGTCAGGTTGGATTTAACTTTCCAACTGTCCTGAGCAAAGATGTAGACCGCCTTGCTGCGGACGAGTTCCGCCTGAGCCGAACCTTGCCCGTATTCGTCGGGCAGCCCAAGCAGGTAGTTTGGGAAAAGATTTACGGCGGTACAAACACCGGAGGCAGGATCGATGGTTCCCAGGCATGGGTCATTCGGCCCCCCGCCAAAGTAGAAGTACTGTCCGCTGACGTCAAAATAGAGAGTTTGATCGAATCTCATGTAGCGGACATCTCCGCCGAACTTCAGGTCATGTCGCCCGATAGTTCTGCTGAAGTTGTCCGACCATTGAAAGGTATTGCCGGTTTGCGGGAGCTCGCCTTCGAAATTGTTGCCGATATTGTAGCCGCCAGAAATATTGATGAAGGGGACGCCTTCGCGGTTCGCGCCGAGTCCCGGATGGATTCCAAGGTCCGGATTGTTGGGGTCGGCAAAGCAATTGGCGGCTGGAACGGTTTTGCAGGAATCCTGCACGAGCGCGGTGTGCTGGGAATGCAAAAACGTCCCCTGACCTTCACGGAAAAATGTAAAGCGGGCTTCATTGACGGCAGTGGAGCCGATCGTCCAGGAATGGCTGATGTTCACCTGTTGAATCCGCTCGTCGGTCAAATCACCGAAGCCCGGCAGGTTTGCCCCTCCGGCCTGAAATCTGGCGAATGGCTTTGCGAGATAGTGGTCGGTCAGATAGTAGTAGCCCGTGAGATGCTGATTCTTGCCGAGGTAATGGTCGATTTTGGCGGTGAATTGGTTACTGCGCTCGTGCCCTAGCGGAACTCCTTGGAACAAGCTGGTGCCGATGTTGGCGTGCGGCACAAACTGATTTTGGAGGTCGAGGGCTGTCTGGTCCATGCAGGCGGTTGGAATTTGATTGGTGGGAAAGATAGTGGCGTAAGGCGTGCCGTCCGCGATCGGCGAATTGAGTCCCAAGGCAGTAAGGCAGCCGGGACGATCATTCAGAATGTTGGCGTTGGCGAGGATGCCCGCAAATGCCGGGTCGGCGGAAAAATCCCCGAGCCGCTCGGCGTCGGTTGGAACGGTCACGGTATCGCCGGAAGTTCCTCGCCTAATCCGGTTCCCTTCATAGGTAACAAAGAAGAAGGTCTTGTCCTTTCGCACAGGCCCGCCAAAAGTCATGCCAAATTGATTTTGCAAATAGTCGAGCTTCTGCGTGTCGAAGAAACCTCTAGCGTTGAGACTGTTATTGCGAAAGAACTCGTAGGCGCTTCCGTGAAAATCATTCGTGCCGGATTTCGTCACAACATTGACTACGGCACCGGAGTTCCGCCCGTATTCCGCATCAAACGTGTTTGTCAGCACGCGGAACTCCGAGATTGCATCCGGAGAAGGCTGAATCGCCGGCAGTCCGGCAAATTGATCGTTGCCATCACCGCCGTTAACGGTGAAATTGTTATCGCGGCCGCGGCCCCCGTTGACGGAAACGACTCCGGCGCGGTCACTGCCGTAGACGGTATCCAAGCCAACTTGTGACTGGACGCCCGGTTGTAACTGGAGCAATTGGTAGGTATCCCGCTGAGCCAGCGGGAGCTGGCTAACGGCGCGCTCACCCACGACAGCACCGAGCTGCGTCGAAGTAGTATCCACTAACGGCGCGGCACCAGTTACCTCGACCACCTCTGTGGAGCCGCCAAGTTGCAGCGCAATGTCCAGCGTCAAGATCTGGTTCAGTTCGAGGGATACGCCCTTGCGCACATACTTTTTGAATCCGCTTTGCTGCAATTCAATTGTGTATACACCCACTGGGACTTCAAGGAAGACATATTCTCCCGAGGCGTCCGTGGAGGCGCTGCGCTGGACTCCGGTCGCCTCGTTCCGCAGCGTGACGGTAGCGCCAACCACCGCGGCGCCGCTCGGATCGGTGATCGTGCCGCGAATGCGGCCGCCGGTGCTTTGCGCATTCAAAAACGGCGCGCCCAAGACAAAAGCGAGGATCAATACGACGCTGA
>JAWOLO010000202.1:0-6011 GCA_033853375.1 Terriglobia bacterium | reverse complement strand
AACATTTGCTGAGTTATATGTCCTAAGTCGTAAGTTCTAAGTACAGAACTTTGCCTCGGGTTCTGACGCCCCAACCTATTCGCAGATTCTCATTCTCACTAAAGAACACCTCTGCAAAAAGCCAAGCAAACTCCTCACACCTATAAGCATACGGCTAACGCGGCAGCGAATCCTTTTTCGGTGGAAGGTATTTTTTCTCGATGGAGGCGATGACCACGTAATTGGGATCGACCATCTCCGTGAGATGAATCTTCGCGACCTTCGAGAGCAATTCGTAGGCGTCGAGCTCGGAGAGGCCGTAGTCGGAGTGAATCCAGTGGATGAGCTCGGTGACGGCAATGCGCAGTGCATCATCCACGGGGCGGTAGACGCCCGCGGCCATAATCTCCTTATCGTTTTCGAAGCGCGGCCAGCCGGTGCTCTTCCCTTTCACCAATTCGAATTGGAAGCGCGCGCGCATGGGAACTTCCACGGCGCTACCAGCGACCTCGCCATCGCCCATCGCGGCGTGGCCATCGCCGAAATAAAAGAGCGCGCCGGGAACGTTCACGGGCAGATACAGCGTGTTGCCAGCGGAAACTTCCGGAGCGTCCATGTTGCCGCCAAATTCAGCGGGGACAATGGAACTGCGGGCTTCGCCGTTGGCGGGCGCCACGCCAATGCAACCGAGAAAAGGATGCAGCGGAAAACTCACCTTGAAATCCGAATCAAGGGCCTGAAACGTGGCGGTGTTTTTTTCTTTGTCGATGGGATAGAACCACATACGCTCGGGCAGCGGCTTCGTTTCCAGCACGGGAGAGTAATGCGTGGAGTTGACGGCGCCAAAGCCGGGAGAAAACGTGCCGACACCCTGCCTGCCGTCGACTTGTAAATCAAGAATGCGGATAGCGAGCGTATCGCCGGGCTCCGCGCCATCAATATAAAAAGGCCCCGTCAGAGGATTGTCGCCTCTTACGAGCGACATGCTGTCGCCGGGCTTCTGAAGCGCATTGCCGAAGCAGTCGAGCGAATTGGCTTCCAGAATGTTTCCGGGCTTGACATGCGCGACCGGCGGAGCAACGCCGAAAACGTATTTGACGTTGTCGATCGTGCCATGGAATTGCACGACTTCCTTCCCAGAGTTCTGCGACGCGGAATTTTGCGCAAGTGCGAAAGATGGAACGACAAAGGAGAGGAGAAGGAAAAAACATTTTCTCGGCATAGCTAAGAGCCTCCAAAGCGACCCGGTGAGTGCAACACACCAGCAAAAGCTCTGTCAAATTGTGCCAGTGGACATTAGAAACGTTTGTTGCAAATACAGATTGAGTGTGGCATAAGCTGGCCACACTCCGGCGCGAGTTTGTCTTCCCAGCAGCATTTTGCACTTGATTCAGACGCGATTCGCGCCGCGACAGGACAGTCCGAGGGGAGTGAAGCAAATGAGGAGCATGGCGATGAAAGCGATGCGGGCAAGACGTCTGCGCATTCTCAGTTGGTTAGCGGCTTTGGCGCTCTGGAGCGTGCCCGCAATTGGAGCGCAGGAAAAAGCCTCGCAAGAAAAGCCTCCCGCCGAGTGGGACACCACAAAAGCGCGGGGACAAACGCGGGACATCGATTTCGACACCAGCGAAGGCACGTGGATGGCGCTAAGCCTGTCTCCGGATGGCAAATGGATCGCTTTTGATTTGCTTGGTCACATCTACCGAATGCCCGCGAGCGGCGGAAAAGCGGAGTGCCTGACGCAAGATTCCGGCATTGCGTTGAACATGCAGCCGCGCTATTCGCCGGACGGAAGGACGATTGCATTCATCAGTGACCGCAGAGGACAAAACAATTTGTGGCTGATGGACGCCGATGGGAAAAATCCGCGCGCCGTGTTCACCGACAAAACGCAGCGCGCGCTGAGTCCGGTTTGGACGCCGGATGGAAATTACATCGTCGTGCAGCGACAAGGCACGCGGCGGGAAAGCGGCCCGGAATTCAGTTGGTCGCTGGCGATGTATCACAAGAGTGGTGGCGCAGGCATTGAGCTGGTGGGAAAGGATAAGTCGCCGGGCTGGCATTCGATTTCGAGCGACGGTAAATATCTCTACTTCGACGTGCAGATGTGTCCTCCGCTTCCCTTCGGACACACCGACCCCATGCTGGGATGTTCGCAATTACGGCGCATGAATCTGCAAACGCGAAAAATCGAAGAAATCACGGGCGGGCAAGCGGAACAACAGGATCGCGGCACAAGTGGCGGAGGCGTGGCGCCGGAAATTTCTCCTGACGGGCGTTACGTCGCATTTGGCCGACGCATTCCCGACGGACTTGAATCGTACAAAGGCCACACATTCGGGCCGCGCACCGCACTCTGGCTGCGCGACATGCAAACCGGAGAAGAACGGCTGCTGATGGATCCTATCGAGCTGGACGAAGCGGAGGAAATTTCGCGGCAGATGCCGATCTTGCCAGGAATGGCCTGGAGCGCCGACGGGAAATCGATGGTGATTTCGCAGGGCGGAAAAATGCGGCGGCTTTGGGTGGATAGCGGGAAGGTAGACACGATTGCGTTTACGGCGCACGTGCATCGCACCATTTCGGAGATGGCGTATTCGCCGCTGCCACTGCGCGACGACGCGTTCGAAGCAAAATTCATTCGCTGGCAGAGCGCTTCGCCGGATGGAAAGCGACTGGTCTTTCAGGCGATCGGAAAACTTTGGCTCATGGATTTACCTAACGGCAAACCACGGCGTCTAACGCCGGATTCGTTCTCGCCGGGCGAATTTACTCCGGCGTGGTCGCCGGACGGCAAAACGATTGCTTTTACGAGTTGGAACGAAGATAAGCACGGGCAGCTCTGGACGATATCCGCCGACGGTGGCGAGCCGAAACAAATTACGAAGGATGCAGGGGAATATTTAAATCCGACGTGGAGCGCTGATGGAACAACTCTCGCCTATTCGCGCGGCGCAGGCGCCACACTTCGCGGGCGGGACTGGGCACGCAACGAGTGGTTTGACATCGTTCTGCAACCGGCCGGTGGAGGCGAGGCAAAGACAATCGCGCGCTTGGGTTCGCAGGAAGGACCCGGCACGCGCCCGCAATTCGGCCCCGACAACCGTATTTATTTCACGGAGCATCGCAATGTGAGGGGTGAAGACCCGTTCGGGGGAAGAACGGAAACCGACCTAGTCTCTGTGCAAAGAGACGGCTCGGACCGTCTTGTGCACGCTACTTTTCCGTATGCCACTCTGGCGCAGGTTTCGCCTGACGGACAAAACGTGGCGTATCAGGAAGGCGACAACGTGTATATGGCGCCGCTGCCTCTGCTCGCCACAGGAGCGCAGAGTATGCGGCTGGACCGGAAGGCACCAGCCTTCCCTATCTCTCCGGTCAGCCTGGATGGAGGCATGTATCCGCGCTGGCGCGATGCGAATACCATCGAATACGGAAACGCGAACAAATATTTTGTCTACCACGTTGATACCGCGAAAACGGACACCACCGAAATTCACCTGAGCGTTCCACGCGCTACCGCACAAGGGAGCATTGCGTTCACAAATGCGCGGCTGGTCACGCTGGCGAACAAGAAAGTGATTGATTCAGGAACGATTGTGGTCAAGGCCGGCCGCATTATGTGCGTCGGCAATTGCCAAACCGCGGGAGTCGACCGTGTAATCGATGCCAAGGGTAAAACCATCATCCCCGGTTGGGTGGACATGCATGCCCATCATCACCGAGAGTCCGGCGGAATCACGCCCACCCACAATTTTGAATCAGCCATTTATCTAGCGTATGGAGTCACGACCACGCTCGATCCAGCAACGTGGGCTGAAGAAGTCTTTCCGCTGGCCGAAATGATTGAAGCCGGACGGTCGATCGGGCCGCGCACATTTTCCACCGGGATGCCTCTCTACAATGGCAGCGGAGCTTTTACAAACGACCTGACCAGCTACGAAGTTACCGAGCACGAAATCAACCGGCTCGCTTCTTATGGCGCGGTCGCGCTCAAGCAATACTTGCAGCCAGATCGCGAGCAGCGCCAGTGGATTACCGATATTGCGCGCAAACAGCACCTGCGCGTCACGGGGGAAGGTTCAAGCGATCTGCTCCACAAAATCAGCATGCTGATGGATGGCCAGACCGGCTTCGAGCATCCGACGCCCTACGTGCCGCTCTATCAGGATGTAGCGAAGTTTTTTGGTCAATCGCATACGGTGTATTCGCCAACGTTTACAGTCGGCGGCACCGCTCCCTGGAACGAGGAATACTTTTTCCAGATCAGCGATGTTTGGAAAGATGCGAAGCTGCAGCGGTGGACTCCCTGGCGCGAACTGATGCCGCATCTGCGGCGACGATGGATGCGCCCGCTCACCGATTATCATTTCGGCGTGCAAGCGCAGGGCCTTGCGGACATTATCGCGAATGGAGGCTATGGCGCAATTGGCTCGCACGGGCAGGCGCACGGCATCGGCTCGCATTGGGAAGTGTGGATGCTGGCGAGCGCCCTCGGCAACATGGGCGCGCTGGAAGTGGCCAGCGTGCACGGCGCGCATTTTCTTGGCGCGGACAAGGATTTAGGAACGCTGGAACCGGGCAAGCTCGCGGACCTAATGGTGCTGAACGCCAATCCGCTCGACGACATTCACAACACCGCGAACATCGCAATGGTGATGAAAGCGGGCACGCTTTACGATGCCGACTCGCTCGACGAGATTTGGCCGGAGAAGAAGCCATTTGGCTCGTATTACTGGGTCAATCTCGATCAGCTCAAAAACGACGTTCGTCCCGTGGATATTTACGACAAAAAGTAGCGCAGGCGGCTTTTGCTAAAATGTGGGGGTGAGTGCGGTTAGAGCAAATCCGCGACTGCGGATCGTTTCGCTGGCACCAAGCGCAACGTCAATTTTATGCGCGATTGGCGCAAAGAAGACGCTCGTCGGCGTGACCAAGTGGTGCGCGAACGTCGCACCCGTTAGCGCGCTGCCGAAGCTGGGCGATTGCTGGCACATGGAATCGGTCGATGAGGTTCTGCGTCTCAAGCCCACGCTCCTGATCGGTTCGGTTCCTTATAAACAAGAAACGGTCGCGAAACTCTTGGAGCAACCGTTCGCCTTTTTGGCAATGAACCCGCGAGCGCTGGCCGATGTGTACGCGGACATTCGGTTGCTCGGGGGAATCGCTGGCTGCGAGAAGGCGGCAGAAACTCTCGTGAGACAGATGCAGCGGGAATTTGCGGCCATTGAGCGAAGATCAAAAAACGGAGCGCCTAGGCTGCGGGTCTATTGCGAGGCGTGGCCGAAACCGCGGATCAGTTCCCCGCCCTGGGTGGCTGAGTTGGTGCGCACCTGTGGCGGTGAGATGGTTGTGCCGGCCGGCGAGAGAGTGAACGAGAAACAGGTTGCCGCGTCAAAGCCTGACGTGATTGTGTTAGCGTGGGCTGCGGCTGGAAATCGCGCGAATCCCCAAAAAGCTTATGAAGTTCGTGAATGGCAAGAGGTACCCGCGATTCGAAATCGCCGCGTTCATGTGATCAGCGACGAATTGTTGAACACGCCCGGGCCGCCGCTGCTGAAGGGAGCGGTTGCGCTATGGAACGTTTTTGGACCTGAAGGGACGGGAAAAAGATAACGTAGAGACGAAGAGAACGTCCATGGCCGCACACCAATGAGAACCGTCGTAGCGGCGGTCATCGAGCGCACTGATCGACGCCTGCTGATTGGCCAGCGGCGGCGAAACGATACTTCGGCTTTGAAGTGGGAATTTCCCGGCGGAAAAGTGGAACGCGGCGAGACACCCGAGGCGGCACTTGAACGCGAGTTGCGCGAAGAATTGGGGGCCACGCTGCGCAAGTGCGTGCCGATTGGCCGCGTGGTCCATAAATACGCAGAGACACCGGAGGAGCTGGAGATTCTTTTTTTCGCGGCCGCAATTTCCGAAGGTGCACTTAATCCGCGCACATTCGAGAAAGTCAAATGGGTACTGCCAAAGGAGCTGGCCGAGTACGATTTCCTCGCGGCCAATGCGGGATTGGTGGCGAATCTCGC
>JAWOLO010000201.1:0-7231 GCA_033853375.1 Terriglobia bacterium | reverse complement strand
CAGGAACGACACAGGCTTGCAGCGGCGGCCAGCCGGCATCGGTCATCGCGTTGCGGCAGAGCGAGGCTGTCGCATTGTTGAATTGCGCGGGAATCGCGGCGCCGCTGAGCGCTTCCGCATAAACGGTGTAGCTTTTTCCGACGGGCAGTCCCGCAATTTGGTACGCGCCGTCAAACTGCGTGGGACCGGGCGCAATGCAACTCCAACCTCCCAGCGTTGCGCCGATCACCGCGCCCGTCGAGTTATCGACAGCCACAACGTGAGCGCCGAACACTCCGGTCACTCCCGGTGGATAAGCGGGAAGCGCGAGCGGGTTCGCGGGAATAATTCTCCCGCTGACGGAGCCCTGGTGAAGTGTATCTGTTGGGTCGGGATACAAAACACGCAGTCCGGTGCGGTCGTCATCACCGAGCGGAGCGTCAGGCTGCTGCACTGAGGGCCGAAGGCCGGCGATGGTTCCGGGTGCCGGGGCATAGGGAAACATCATCGCGTTCCACACTGCCGAATGGCTGAAGCCGAGGAAGTGTCCGAGTTCGTGCGTCAGAACCGACTCGAGATCGTAAGCCTTCGGGGCTGAGGGAAGCTCTTGTGGCGTGGCAAACGTGGTATTCGGATCGCCCGGACTGAAATAAATGTCCGCATCGAGAATCTGGCCAAGCTCCGTCGAAACCGCGCTGGCACCGACTTGGATTCCAGTGACGTCCGCAGTGATCACACGTGTAAACGCGAGCACGCCGGGAGTAAAGGCCGAGTCCATTTGATCGAAGCAGATGGTGTTCAGGCCGTCGGCGCCACAAGCATTTTGCTGGAGAGTCTGCGCGAGGGGTGCGAGCGTAGTGGGCAGCAACAGGGTTCCGCTTACGCCGGCCCACACGCCAAGCGATTGCGTAATGGTCTGCCCGATTTCGGTCAAACGCCCGCTCGTGGTTTGGTTTTGCGTTAGTACCGTCGCAGGGTTGGTGTTTAGCGCGGTGCTCCATTGAATGGCGATGCTCCCGGCCGCCGTCAGTTGATGCGCAGGAACAGGACAAGCGGAGCCGCCAGAAACCGAGACAGGTTGCCGCACATCCGGAACGAGCATGTTAAAAGAATAGGCTTGTGCCATTGGAGCGCACCACGAACCATAAAGTGATGCCAGGATCGCTGCGAAAACCGGCTTCGCCTTGATCTTCCTGTTCATGGTGTCGCTCCTTCCTTCTTCCTGTCTCAGCGTCCTCTCTGAGCTCTGGTCGAATTTTTTGGCTCAAGGCGTATTCCCACTGAGCGCTTTTCTCAGCTTGCGTTGAAAGACGGATATCGGCAGGTGGCGAATCCCAGAATGAACAAAACGGCGCGTCTGCGGATCAAACATCGGGGTAGCGGCGGAGTCCTGCGTAACAGTTTCCACGCCGTTGCTTGCATCCCGCGCGATGCGAAACGTTCCTTGCGACCATCGGAGCACACGCAACGGTTCTCCTTCGTACCTTCCAGGCGACCAGAGAAAAAGGTAGGCCTCCTCGCCGGGATGAAAAGTAGGCGTCTCTTCGACACGCGAATGAAAATGGCCGACAGTACCACCCAGCGCGCGCACCTGCACGACTGCTGGAAGCGAACCTTTCGCTTGCTCGACAACTTCGAACTCGGTATCAGTCCAAATTTCGCCGTTTAGCCAAAAACTCTTGACGCTCAGACAGCGCAACCGCGCGATGGCAGTAGCTTGCCGGGCGAGTTCCTCAAAACGCATGTGCGCGAGCGTCGTGGCGTTAGCCACAATGGCGAGCAGGGTCAGCGCCGCCAAAAGCAGAATCCAGAGAAATCTTCGCCGCTCGACGTAGCTCATCTCAACGCACCTCCAGCGCGCCGCTTGCGGCGGTCTTGTCCAGATTCGTGTTTTGTATGAAAAGCGCGCGCGCGCCCGGCGCGGCGGTTGCGGGAATTTGCAAGGTAAGGTGGATGATGCCGAGTCCCGCGGGCTGTTGTGAGATCACCGCGATGTCGCCCGGCCCGCTCACGCTGTACGTCATGCTTATGTCGAATCCGCTCTGAGAAAAGAGGCAGATGTCAGCGGTCGCGGTTCCGCTCGCCGGCCGTGGGAGGGGAATGGGATTGCCTCCCAGGGAACAGGAATTGGTTGCGGTCGAGAAAATCCCAAGCGCCGCGACGTTCATGTCCAAATCGTTGCCAGGCGAAGAAACGCCCGCGGTGGTTGGGTCGACCACGACGATGTCTTTCCCGGTAGCGCTTGGCGCGGAACTGCTCAGCGAGATGACTTCGTCCGATGAATTTGGTGTAACGGCGATCAGCGAAACGGTGTTCGATTGCGTGCCGTCGGGGTTCTGCAATCGCACGGAGACGTTTCCTGCGATCGCCACGTCCGTCGCGGTGACGGGCGCGGTGCATTCTTGGACGGAAACGCAGGAGGTGGTCCTTGCTATGCCTCCAATGAGCAGAATCGCACCCGGCCCCGGGCTCGAGGCGGCAAAGCTGCTGCCATCCACGCGCAGCGTGAATCCTTGGGCGGCTCCGGCATACACGCTGGACGGATGCAAGGTGGCGATATTCGGCCCACCGGAAATCGTCACATTCGCCGCGCCAGACTGTGTCGGGTCGTCCGAACTGATGGCCACGACCTGAATCGTGCTTGGGGAAGGCACGGAGTTGGGCGCGGTGAAAATTCCGGCGGCAGTGATAGTTCCGCACGCCCCGGCGGTGGAACAGGGTTTGCCTTGCACTTGCCAAACGACGTTTTGATTGGCACTTCCCAGCACGGATGCCTGGAAACCTTGCACGGTCAGCGGCGCCAGAGTGACATTGGCGGGTTGCACGGAAACCAGCACATGATTGATCACCGTGATTTGCGCGTTTGCGCTTTTTGTCGAATCGGCAGCGCTCACGGCGGTAACGCTGACAGGATTCGAAGAAGGAATGCTGCCAGGAGCAACATAGTCGATGGTTGACGCCGTCGTGCTCGTTACGATTTGACAGGGATTCGAACCGGTGACGCAGATGTGGCCAAGCGCTGCGCTTCCCCCTGGAATTCCATTCACGCTCCAATTCACTGTGGAGTTCGAGGTTCCGTTCACTTGCACCGCCAGCGTCACGCGATGATTTGCGCCAAGCGTGTCGGTGATGGGCGAAACGTTGACGCTGACTCCTGGCTGAATGGCAATTGTGGCCTGAGCTTTTTTGGATGGATCGGCCTGCGGCGTCACGGTGACGGTCACTGTGTTGGGACTCGGCGCCGCGGCGGGTGCGGTGTAAGTCGCGGAGTCCGCGATCGAACTTACGGTGGCGGATTGCGTTGTGACCACACTGAGCACTCCGCAAGAAGATCCGCTGCAGCCCGCTCCGCTGAGGGACCAGGCCAGCGCAGTGTTGGGATTGGAATTGGGCGCGGGCGTAAGCGTGGCGACAACCGTTGCGGATGTTTCAGCAGGCATGCCTGCTGGCGCTGAAAGTTGCAGGGCGAAATTGCTAGTGATAGTCAGTGCGGCAGAAACCTGCTTCGAGGGATCGGCGACGCTCTGCGCGGTGAGAGTCACGCTCGCGGGCGATGGCAGAATTCCCGGTGCCGTGAACGTGCCGCTCGAGTTCACTGTTCCACAGGCACTCGGGCATGCGGCGCCGGACAAGCTCCAGCGCATGGTGGGGCCGGGATGGCCGCTGCTCGTTACGGTCACTTGAAAGGCTTGCGTTGCGCCCAATGCGACATTCGCGGGATTCGGTGTCAGCGACAGCGTGATATCGCTTGTGACTGTCGCATTGGCCGATCCAGACTTGGTAGGATCGGCGTGACTCGTTGCAGTGATTTGCACCGTGGCTGGAGAAGGCAAGTCGGCAGGCGCGGTATAAACGCCCCCGGCGGTGATCGTGCCGACGCTCGCGTTTCCGCCGGCGATTCCGTTCACACTCCAGCTCACACTCGTATCGGTGGTGTTGGTCACCGTGGCCGTGAACGGCATTTGGTTGCCAAGAACGATCGAGCCGGTCGCCGGCGTCACGCTCACAGTGATTGAAGGAGAAGGAGGAGGTGGTGGCGGCGGGGCGACTGCGCCTCCTCCGCCGCAGCCCAACGTCCATACGCCCGCCGTCAGAAGAGCGACGAAAGCGACTCGCGTCTTTCTGAAATCCTCTGCGTTACTGTGCGGAAGGGGCCGCATGCCCTGCGCAAAGCAGGCGAAGGGCCAGCGAAGAAAATGCAGGGATTAGGGTTTAGGGACTAGGGCATCGGGAAGATCACCTTCGAGCGAAACCTATGCAAAATGAAAGGCTTGCGGTTCCTCTTGAAGCATTATTTTCAGCTTAGGTTCCTCCTGCGCGTGTTGACCCAGCACGTCACTCTGAAACTGATCTTGTTCTAATTTGGGGCTGAAACCTTGGGCTTCTGTTTCATTTCGGTATTTGCCTGACCATGACCCTGACTGGCTGTTATGTTGACTTCTCAGCTTGCCCCGCGAATAATCCCCGCATGGCTCGCCCGGATGCCGTTCGCCGCGTTAAGAGCTACTCGGCCGCGGACGGTTTTGTGTACCAGTATTATTTTTTTGAAGGCAACCGCGCCCAACGCGACGGCAGTCCCGGTGGCGAGTTCACCTACGTCGTTTCGGTGGACCGGCAAACTGCCTTTCCCTTCAAAATCTTTGTCCATCAATCCGCGCTGGAAGGCTGGGCCGCACAAAATGGCCGTCCGCTTTCAAGCTCGGAAGAATACGCCGTCGCCAAGATGCGCCTGTTTCAGGCGTTTGACGAAGGCGCCGTTCAGGCCAGTCCCAAGGGACAGCCGCCCCGCGAAGTCGTTGTCAACGAAGCCAATCTCGAAGACCTGCTGGGACAATTGGGGATTTGACACTCGGAAGCCTGTCTGAAGCGCTACCATCACCGTGAACCAAATTCGTCACCGCGGCGTCTGTTTAGTTGTACGGGAACGGAGACGCCACCGGGCCCGTGCTTCCCCGGGCAGACGGGTGTGTGAGCGTTAAGAAGGGATCCTATGCAGGAGCTGGTTCTGAGCCAACCAGTCAGCACGGCGAGGAGCGAGTTGGTGCGCGAGGCAGCTCAGGCGGATGCCCGGCGGGAGTTTGAGGAGCGCCTCGCCGAATGCGGCCCGCTGGCCTTTCGCGTTGCGTACGGCGTGTTGCGCAATACCGCCGATGCCGAGGATGTGGCCCAGGAAGCGCTGCTCCGGGCTTACAAAAGTTTCGAGCGGCTTCGCGACCGCAGCCGGTTCCGGGGTTGGCTCGTACGCATCTCGTTTCGTCTTGCGCTAGACCGCTTGCGCTCGTTTAAGCGCCGCGAGAAGCGCGATCAACTTTGGTCGCAGCCGACGCAGCTCCCGCCGGTGGCAAGCGCGGAAGAAATTGCCGCTTTGAACCAGTTTCAGGGGCATTTGGAGCGCGCGCTTGAGGAATTGCCAGAGAAATTGCGCCTCGTACTTTTGCTCTCGGCGATGGATGGCTACACGATCGAAGAAATTGCCGCGATGGTCGGCGTTCCTCTCGGGACGGTGAAGTCGCGGATTTTCCTTGCTCGAAAGAAATTAGCGGAGAAGTTGCGATGCTATGCGAACACTATAAAGATGCGCTGATCGATGCCGCGGCAACTGGCGTGGCACCGTCAGGAGAACTGCGCGCGCACCTGGATGCGTGTGCTTCCTGCCGCGCGGCCTTTGACGAAGAGCGGTCACTCTTCTCAGCTATCGATTCGGGTCTTCATGCCAGCGCCAACGCCGAGGTTCCAGCCTCTCTTCTTCCTCGCGCGCGGGCACAGCTTGATGAAGCTGTCGCGCCAAGATTCCGTTGGGTGCCCTCATTAGTTTTTGCTTCTGCCAGTGTTGCCCTCGCGCTCGCAGTTCTTCTGTTGGCGCACACTCACCACACCGCCCCGGAAGAGGTAGCCAAACAAGCCGTTCCCGTCCTCCCGTCGGCGACGGCATCCGCAACAAAGACCAATGCCGAAAAGATTTCTCCAGAGGCTACTCAGATCGCCGCTATTCGCGTCAATCAGCCCCGCGCAGCGAGAAACTCGACCAACCGCCCTTCCGCGGCGTCTAGCAATCCGGAGGTCCTCGTTCCACCGGATGAGCGCGAGGCTTTTGTGCGATTCTTGAGACGCGGACAGGAGCCTCCGGTACTGAATTCGGTCAGTGCCGAGTGGGTTCCTAAAGCGCCCCAAGAATCAGTTGAAATTCTTCCCGTTGAGATTACGAGTCTCAAAGTCAAACCGCTGAACAAGGATGAGGATCAAGATCAGGAGTCGAAGTCCCAGATACGTTAGGTCAAGACGATATATACCGTTGGAGGATCAAAGATGAGAAAACGATGGTTGGCTGGTGTGGCGGTAGCGTTAGGGATCGCTGTTTGTGTTCCGAAGCTCCCCGCCCAGGAACAGCCGAAGAGTTCGCATCAGAATTCCGATGAGATTCGTTTTTCGCGGGCATCTCTAAAGATACAGGTGGTCTTCACGGAGTATGAGGGCGACAAAAAGCTGAAGAGTTTGCCGTACTCGTTCCTCGTGACCACGCACACGAGAGAGACGTGGCCAGAAGCGAAGATTCGCGTGGGCAGTCGAGTTCCTGTTTATACCGGAGGGGAGCACGACTCCGTGACATACATGGATGTGGGGACAAGCATTGATTGCCGGGCAGAGGCCGTCGCAGAAGGCCGGTATCGGATTTATCTGAACCTGGAACGTTCATGGGTTGAGGGCGATGTGCCTGTGACGGTCGAAAAAGCTACGCCCCCGCAGGCGTTTCGCGAGCCGGTAGTGCGCCAGTACAGAGCGGAGTTGTCTCCCATTCTAAAGGATGGCCAGTCCATCGAAACGAGCTTGGCCACGGATCCTCTCAGCGGCAAGGTTGTCAAACTCGAAGTTTCGGCTTCACTCGTTAAATAGCAAACTTCATTTTTTCGCCAGGGTTGCGCGCAATGCGGATGTCAATTCTGAATGCAGAAAAGAGTAGCCGAGTTGCTGCAACTTTTGTGGTTTGACGCTCTGGCTAGATAACAGCAGCGCGTCGGCCATTTCGCCAAGCGCCAGTCTCAGGGCAAACGCCGGAGCAGGGAAGAGCGCCGGGCGGCGCAGCGCTCGCGCGAGCGTTTTGGTGAATTCCACATTTTGTACAGGTTGAGGCGCGACGACATTTATCGCGCCGCGTACTGCTCCATTCTCGAGGGCAAACCGAATAATGCCGACAACGTCTTCGAGTGTGATCCAAGACATCCATTGCTTCCCCGAACCGAGCCTGCCTCCCACG
>JAWOLO010000200.1:0-5389 GCA_033853375.1 Terriglobia bacterium | reverse complement strand
GGAAATCGATCATCTCGCGCACCGCAAGCGTCGCGCAGGCGTTCAGGTTATCGTTCAGGCCCATGGTGATGTAATGCGTGGGCGTTTCCGCCCGCGGCCACTTCAGGTGCATGTCCTTGCGAACGATAAATTGAAACGTTCCAATCAGCGAAGTTTCGAGCGCGGTGATGTCCACTTCGCCGTCTCCTTGTCCCGCGTGGCCGTCGCCCACTTCAAAGAGTGCGCCCGGCGCGTGCACCGGAATGTACAGCGTCGTGCCCGCGACGAGGTCCTTATTGTCCAGGTTCCCCGCCATAATCCACGGCGGCGCGCTGTTCCACTTGCCTACGCTTTCCGGCGGCGCGTCGCCCATGCTGCCGAAAAACGGATGCAGCGGAATTTCGATGCCCGGCGCAAATTTCGCCACCATGCGTTTTTCGTCCAGCGGAATGATTTTGATTTTTGAGTAGGGATAATCGTCCGACAGATAGCCGCGGCCCGGGCCGAACCCGTTGTACGCATAAAGAATCGCCAGCTTAATCGCCAGGATTTTCACTTCCAGCACATCTCCGGGTTGCGCATCTTCAATGTAGATCGGCCCGGTGAGAATGTGCCCGCCGGGACCTTTGTCCTTCACCTGGTCGGTGATGTCGCGCAGCGATTGCTCCACTTGATCCGGCGGCACGCCAGCTTCTTCCAATCGCTTCGGGCTGTTGGTGATGAGCGTCTGAATCTCCACCGTGTCGCCGGACTTGATGCGCAGTACCGGCGTGGCCTTCGCGTCATAGTAGCCCCACGCTACGGTCTTTGGCGTCGGCTTCAGCGTGTATGTCGCTTGCGCGTAGAGTGGGCCCGCAGCAACCAGCGTTCCCAGAATCAATACAAGGGGGTTGCGCATCAGGAGGCCTCCGATTTTCAATCTAAGAGAAGCGGCAAGATTTTAGCCGAGAGCAAGCGAATTTCCGTACGAAAATCGTCCGTGACGCTGAGCCGGCCATCTGGCTCAATTCCCGAAATACTGAAGAGTGGTCTAAGCTCGGGAACAGCCGCATTGTTAGAGCACCAGAGACTGTACAGGGCTCGGTAGCCCTCGTAAGTATCTATGGTCCCTTCGCTTAGTAACCTCACAATTGACTCAGCTCGCTTCCGATCCCGAATACGCCGTGTTTTGGCTTTGCTGATGGGGCTCATTGGCGTTCCTTGCCTTCAATCAAGAGCCTTCTTTAAGCCACTCCAGAAGCCCTTTGCCCGAATCGATGATGCCACACTTGTGCCGCGCCAATCAGGTTGGCGTCTTCGCCCAACGAAGCCAGGGCGAGTTCCGTCTGCTCATAGGGAACGAAGCGGCAGCCTTGCGCAATCACCTTTCGAAGGTCTTCGAGGCGCATGCCTTTCATGATGCTGCCGCCCAGTACAATCCGGTCCGGCACAAATAAATTGATCAGGTTGGCGAGGCCCAGCCCAAGGTAATGCGCTTCCCTGACGACAGCTTCACGAGCCAACGCGTGGCCCTGCTCCGCGGACTGGAAAATCTCCTTTGCCGTGAGCGCTTTTGCCTGCGGATCCAGTGCCTGCGCTTTAGCATTAAACCACGCGGCGACCGCGGGACCGGTCGCCAGCGCTTCCCAGCAGCCGCGAAAGCCGCAGGTGCATTGCGGCCCGGAAGCGTCAATCACGTGATGGCCGACTTCGGGATGCGCTCGGTCCGCGCCGCGATAGAGCTGCCCATCAAGAATAATTCCGCCGCCAATCCCCGTGCCCACGGTCACGTAAATCAGCCGCGCCTTCCCTTTTCCAGCGCCCCACGCGGCTTCTCCCAGCGCCGCCGCGTCACCGTCATTTTCGAGCGCCACGCGCACGCCGAACTCGCGCGCTAAATCCTTCACCGGATTGCAGCCTTTCCACCCTGGAAGAAAATCCACGTCGCCGAATTCGCCCGTGAAGGGATAGACCCAGCCGGTCGAGCCAATGCCAATCCCCGAAAGCTCCGTACTGGTCTTTTGCGCCGCTTCGCGCAGCATGAGCGCGATGTGGCGCAGTCCATCGGGATATGCGCGCGCAGCCTCGGTCGGAGTCTCCAGCCGCGCAAGCACTTTGCCGGCATCGTTTACAATGCCCGCGGCAATCTTCGTTCCTCCGATGTCCACCGCCCCAATCATTCCCTCTTCGCCGTGTCCTCTGTGCTCCGACTCTGTGGTCTCTGTGTTAATTCTTTCCTGCTTCTTTCGGCAGCAACCCGCCCTCATCTTCCACCACGAAGGCACACAGCCGGAACGTATCGCAATCCACGCCGGAGAGCCGCGCCAGCCGCTCGGCCACAAGCTGCGCCGGAATAATATCAATCAAGAATTGCCACTCGGCGGGAATCGCAGGGAGCTGAAACACAAGGTCCCCGCCGATGCTCGGAAGATGCTGCCCGATGAGCATGACGTGCGCGCCCAGCTTCTGGAGGTCCCGCGCAACAGCAAGATCCTGTTCGCGCATGTGCGCGCCATCAATCCAGATTCCAAAGCGGACCCCCTTGGCGACCACTTCTTGCGGACCGTGGCGGAAGCCGCCGGTGCCCATGGCGGTCGCGGGTGTTTTCACGCCCTCTTCCCATAGGAGCCGAGCTTCATAGGCGCTGCCCAAGCTCGACCCGCGCGCCAAAAAGTACGTCGTGCTATGCGGCTTGAGCCACGCCGAAGCCGCAATCTGTTCCTGCCACCTCGGAATCGCCTGCCCCGCTTCCGCGAAAGCACGCGAAAGCGAATCTGCGAGCGTCGCAAGGTTTGGTAGCACAAGCACTCTTGCCTGTGCGGTTTCGGAAGCGTTTTCACGACCAGTACAGCCAGGAGTGGCTGTGCTACCCGCAACCACGGAATGCGCCAGCATCCCTGCCGCCAACGCCAACGTCGTGTACGTATTCACCGAAATCGCGTGATCAAACGCAATTGGAACAATAATCGCGTGATGCGCTTCTTTGGCGAGCGTCCCTTCGGGAGCATTCGTGATGCCGATAACGGTCACGCCGGCTTTGCGCGCCTTCGCCGCCAATTGCACAATTTCCGTGCTCTTGCCGCTCCGCGAAATCACGATCATCGCGGAATCTTTGGGAAACGCCGCAAAGCTCAGCAGTTCCGCAGCGTCCTGCAGATAAACCGGATGCGCGTGCTGATGAAAGAGCATGCTCACGTTCAAGGCCGCGTGCCAACTGCTTCCGATGCCCGTCAAGTAGACGTGGCGCGCGCCGCGAACCGCTGCCGTCGCCGCCTCCAGCGCGCCTCGGCCGGCGCCAGTCGGTCCCGCCAAAAGATCGATGGTCCGCCGCAACTCCTCTGGCTGCCGCAGTATGTCTTGCAAGAAATGTGTCATTTTTGAAGCCATGCACTTCGGCCACGAAAGGGTATGAAAAAGCCCGTCCGACCGCAATGATCTAACGAACCTCCCTCACAGTTTCCAAGAAGGAGAGTTCCCACTGTGTACAAGTATGTTCTCGTAAACACTCGCGTCACTTGATATAATCCGCCGGCTTATGCCCGAAAAATACAGGTTCACGCCTGAAGAAAAAGCTGCGTTGTTGCGTGAACTGAAGAAGATTCTCAGAAACAATGACGAGCGAGAGTTTATGAAGATTTTGAGGAAGTTCGGGATAAAGGACGAGGACCCCCGCTTTGCCGAAGTTGTGAAGTTTTTCCGCGACCTCCGCGGCGGGAAGGCTTAGCTGCCAGTCGCCTGATTTCCTCCCGCATGGCTTTGGCTTTCTCTGGCGGCAATGTAGACATGTGCTCCAGAACGATTTCTGCCACGCGCTCCGCTGCTCTGTCGAGCTTTTTCATGATTTCTTCCGTCCTCGGGCCTATAGAATAACACGGTGGAGGGAAGTTCGCCTGCTTGCTTCATTTTTTTGCTCTTTGGATGAAACAGCGTGTTCACGTTCAGCGCCGCGTGCCAACTGCTTCCGATGCCCGTCAAGTAGACGTGGCGCGCGCCGCGAACCGCTGCCGTCGCCGCCTCCAGCACGCCTCGGCCGGCGCCAGTCGGTCCCGCCAAAAGATCGATGGTCCGCCGCAACTCCTCCGGCTGCCGCAGTATGTCTTTCAAAAAATGTGTCGTCATGGGTTAACAGGGCAGCTCAAGGGTCGGTCTCCAAGCTTGACGGCGGCTTCACGAACGTTGTCCAGGATTTCCATACCTCTATTCCGTTCTTGTCGATATAGCCCCATTCGCCTGCGTAGGTCGGCCACTCGAAGTCAATCCCGCGCTGCTGCCATTTGCCATAGGAAACCGCAGCGAGTCCACCATCAAATGGAAGAGCCAAGTCATACTTGGGGCTAACAACAAATTGCCCTGAAGTGCTGATGAACCCATACTTATGCTTCTGAACGGCCACCGCAAAGCCTTCGGAAAAGGCGTGAGCGAAATCGAATATTGGTTTGCCTAGCAGGACGCCCTGCTTGTCTATGTAACCGTACTTAAATTCAATCTCAACGGGGGCCAAACCTTCACTAAAGTATTCCGCATCTTGAAACTCTGGCGGGATGACGATCTTTCCTACGCGGTCGATAAATCCCCACTGATTCTCACCGTCGCTGAATTCTACGGCTGCAAGGCCCTCTGCAAATTCGTTGGCACGGTGAAATTGAATCGGAATAACCACTTCACCGTGGATGTCCACAAATCCCCACTTGCCGTTACTCTCGACTTCGAGCAGTCCTTCACTGAACGACCAACCACTGTTGTCGAATGGGTCGGTCAAAAGGAGGTCTGTTTTGTCGATGATGCCGTGTTTGTCGTTGACCAGAACGACTGCACGATCCTCTGAAAAACCTTGCGCGTAATCAAATTTGGGTGGGATAGCAAAGTTTCCCTTTGTGTCGATATAGCCCCAATACTTTCCAAGTCGCACTGCGGCAAGGCCCTCGGAAAATGACCAGCGACACTCATCGAATGACGGTTGTATTGTTAGTTCGCCACTCTCGTTGATAAAGCCCCATTTTCCGCTGACCTCAACGGGAGCGTACCCTCCAGAGAAATCGCGGCAATCATCGAATGCCATTCGGATGGCAAGCTTGCCTGTCGCATCGATGTATCCGCAACTAGATCCTGCATTTACGATGAACAAGTGACGAGAGCTCTTTTCGGTACCATGCGCGGTTGGGTGCTCAAGTCGCGTGGTGATTGAAAGACCTGTGGCAAATATGCATGCCAACGCGAATTTCAGCAGTCTGTGCATGTCGGCCTCATGGATGGGTCATGTCCTCCGGCTTGACGATGGCGTCGAATTCGGCGGCGGTGATGAAACCGAGCTTGATGGCTGCCTCACGTAGGCTGATGCCTTCGTGATGCGCAGTCTTGGCGACTTTGGCCGCATTGTCGTAGCCAATCTTGGGAGCGAGCGCAGTGACCAGCATCAGGGAATTGTGGACGT
>JAWOLO010000199.1:0-2852 GCA_033853375.1 Terriglobia bacterium | reverse complement strand
GAGCCAGACTCGTAAAGGCGGATGGACTTGGCGTTGGGAAGAACATAGAGCGCGATTTCGAAAGGAACCCCGCGGTCGAGAAGCTGATTCTTTGCGGACCAGGCATCGTGCATGGCGCGGTCGTAGGTTTCTTTGGCGCGCTGGTTCGCGGCGAGAAGCATAGGCGTGATGTAGTCGGGCTCGCGCGTGTCGGCGAGAGTGAGCAACGGACGCGAGCCGGGAACCATGCGGTGGCGCTGGTCCTGGCTGTCAGCGGTGTGGCTGATTTTCTTGGCAAACGTGTAATTGGTGTGCTGGAGCGCGCGCATCATCGGCGCGTGCACGCCGACGTTGAGTGTTTCGAGGCGATAGAGATTGCGCGCTGGATTCAGAAGGCGGGCAATAGCTTCGGCGTCGGAGCATTGTGAGGCGGTGAGTCCTGCGACGGCGCGGTAGGATTCCGCGATAACGCGGAGCGCATTGGGCGAGTAGTCGACGAGGCGAGAAGTTTTGCCATTGAGCTTGGCGTCGAATTCGCGCGCGAACGACTCGCCGGCGGATGCGGCTGGCTGGGAATCCTTCCATTCCGGCAATTCTTCGAGGGGTTCGGTTCCAAAGCGATCGAAAAACTGAGGGTCAATGGTTTTGACTTGCGAAACCATTTCGCCAATGACGGCGCGGGCTTCGCTGGGGGTGTCGGAGGCAGAACACATGCGCCACAGCCGGTGCAACACGATGCCAGAGAGCGTGTGGACCATGGTGGTGAAGGCTGCGACGGGAAGAACGTAGCGCGCGATTTCGATGGCGCGCTTCTCGGCGGAGCGCTCGATTTTCTGAAGCCGCTTGGGGTGCGACATCGGGCTGACGTGCCAAATGTCGTTGAGGATGTTGCGGGCGTCGCCAATCAGAAGAGCAGAAAGTTCACGATAGTAATTCCAAGCGCGGGCGATGGCGCCTTCATAAATTTCTTTGCTTCTTTGGTCAAAGAAAAGCGAGACGGGCGGAACGTACGCCTGCGCGCGGTCGAGGCGGACGTACCGCTGGCTCTGCTGTTCGGAATTGTAAAAAGGATGCGCGTGAAGAAAAGACCAGACGAATTGACGGCTGACGTTTTCGAGGCCGAATTCGAAGTGCGCGTGCTGGTAGACCGTGTGGTGGCCGCTGTAAAACGTGGCGGCGCCGATGGTGAGGCGCTGCTTGTCCGTGACCTCCTCCGGAGTGATGAGGCGCGGCGCGTAGCAGGTCCGCGCGGCGGCGATGGCGGAATCAAAAGGATGGGCGAAAGCGTTGCGGAGAGTGACGCGGGGCGGGGCGGATTCGACAAGTTCGCCGGGACGCGAGCTATCAAACATGCGAGATTGGGTAGCCACGTTGGAGCATGATTTTACACTGGCAGAACTTGAAAGACGAGATTCGAAAAGCGAAATTCGAAATTCGCTTCAAGACACGAGACGCGCTGCAAGGCGAATTTCGCGTTTCGGATTTCGCGCGTTCCAGCTACTTTTTGGCGGCGCCCGCTTTGGAAGCGGCTTCGGCATATTTCTTGGTGAAGCGCTCGACGCGGCCAGCGGTGTCCACAAGCTTCTGCTTGCCGGTGAAAAAAGGATGGCAGTTTGAGCAGATTTCCACGCGCATCATATCGCCCTTGATGGTCGAGCGAGTTTGAAACGTGTGACCACAGGCGCAATGCACCGTGACGGGGTGATAATCGGGATGAATACCGGGTTTCATGGGGCTGCCTTTCCTCGCGTCCGGTCTGCACGGCCAACCCGGCAAAGCCAGGGGATACAGCCGCGTCGCTAGGTCGCGAGCAATTCTCAATCATACGTGAAGAGTCAAATTTCGCAAAATGGGATAGATTTGCGCGGGATTTCACTTCAAATGAGGAGCGGAAATGCCGACAGATAGAAAGGTAGCGGTACTGGCGGGAATATTAGCGGTAGGTTTGTTGGGGATTCGAATGAACGCCAGCAATCGAAGTAGTAATGCGAGAAGCGAGATCGATACGTTCAACAAGAGATTCACGGAATTGCATTTGAAGATGGACACGCCCGGCATCATGGCCATGTGGGCGGAGGACGGCGTGGATCTGATGCAAGGAGAAGCGCCGATTGTGGGGAGAAAAACCATCACGGCGTGGGTTGAAAACGTGCTGTCTAAAATGCCGGGATACAGAGTCACGAAAGAAGAAATGGAATTTCACGACATCCAGGTGTGTGGAGACTGGGCGACGGAATGGTCCACGGAGCATCAGGTGGCGCTGGCCCCCGAAGGCAAACCGAATTTCGATGGGTACGGGAAGATGGCGCTGGTGTTGCATCGCGAGCCTAGCGGCGAGTGGAAGATTAAACAGGAAATGTGGAATGCCTCGCCGAAGCCTTGAAATGCAAGGCAGCTCTAACACGAAATGAGTTAGCGTGAGATTGTGAAAGCTCAGTCTTCTTGGAAGTGCCAACGCGTGACGGCATCGGCGAAATTTTCCGCGTGCTCATCTTGGGCAAAGGCAACCTGGGGCTGAACGCGGAAAACGCAGCCATCTGAGGACATCAGAAGAGGCTCCACATCCCCGCCGTATTTGTGATTGTAAACTTTGGCGAGCTGCTTCCAAACGGTTCGATCAGTGATTTCTTCTGCTGTGCCTTCGAGAACCACCGCTTCATCCGCGTCCTCCGTCCCGATGACAACATGCGGGAACGCGGCGATGTTCTTCGCTTTTCGCGTGCGCGGGCCGGTGCTGAACCAGAAAGCGTCTTGCCACCAGATGCCCCAAACGATCATAAGATGCGGGCGGCGGTCGGGCCGCGAAGTGGCAATCCAATAATTATGGGATTTTTCGAGGCGTTCGAGGGCCCAGGACCAGGGCTTGAGGCTCG
>JAWOLO010000198.1:0-2577 GCA_033853375.1 Terriglobia bacterium | reverse complement strand
AGTTTTCCTCAGCCTCCAAAAATTCTCCGTGAAAATTCTCTCCCAGTGCCATTACAATCAGCGCGGCGGACTCCGCAAAGCATGCCTAAACTCGTCGTTGCCATCGGCAGTAAACGCGGCCCGAAACTTGATGCTGTCAAACAAGCCTTAGAAAGCTTCTCGCCCTTTTTTTTACCGGGAGCCCAAATCGAACTGATCGGAGTCGATGTAGAAAGTGGGGTCAGCCATACGCCTTCCTCTCAGGAAGAATTGATGCGCGGCGCCCGGAAACGCGCCGAATCGCTCGTGCAAATGGCGCGCAAGAACGGTTCACAGTGGCAGTACTTTGTTGGCCTGGAAGGCGGCCTCCACGTCGTCCGCGAAAGTGCCGCTCACGACGACGCGCCGCCCTCCGATTTGCCGCAAAGTTTGCGCCGCCGGGTTTTCCTGGAAAGCTGGGCTTACGTTTCCGATGGCGCGCAGGGCCATTACGGCCGCTCCGGCGGCATCGAGCTGCCGGAGCCGCTCGCCTGCGAAGTGCTCGACCGTGGCGTCGAACTTGCTTTGGCCATCGACCGGTTCGCAGGCGCGGTAGGCATCCGCGACGCACAGGGTGCGTGGGGCGTTCTTTCGAGCAATCTCATCACCCGGCAGGAAGCGTTTCGCGTCGCTGTGATTGCCGCCTTCGCGCCGTTCTATAATGAAATGTATCGCACTGCAGCCGTAGGCGCTTCTGGATCGAGTGATTAGCTGGCACTAGGCAATGGCAATCAGGCCGGCCTGAAAACTGCAAAAGGAGCCACCGTGGACATCGTGAAAGGCAATATGGGCTGGATCGAAGTCATCGTCGGCCCCATGTTTTCCGGCAAGAGCGAGGAACTGATTCGCCGCCTGCGCCGAGCGGAGATCGCGCGCCAGCGCGTACAAATCTTCAAACCCACCATTGACGAGCGCTATGCTGCCAACGAAATCGTCTCGCACTCCGGCCTGGGCATTCCCTCGGACAACATCGGCAAGGCCGCCGAGATCATGGACAAATTGTCTCCCCGCACGGAAGTCGTGGGCATCGACGAAGCGCAGTTCCTCGGCGATGAAGTCGTGGACGTTTGCACCAAACTTGCGAATCTGGGCAAGCGCGTCATCGTCGCCGGTCTCGACACCGATTATCGCGGCCGCCCGTTCGAACCGATGCCGCGCCTCCTGGCCATTGCCGAAGAAATCACCAAATTGCTTGCCATTTGCGTGCGCTGCGGCAATCCCGCGGTGCACACGCAGCGCCTTGTCGAAAGCGAAGAGTTGATTGTGGTCGGCGCGATGGGTGCTTACGAAGCCGGCTGCCGTCGCTGCTTCGAACCCAATCCCGCCCTCGCCGTGAAAAAGACGGACGGGCCGCAGCTCATTGCCCGTAACCGCACCGCCTCCGCCGGCGGCTGATTGCCGTGTAGCAGAGAGACCTGGCTTTTCCCGCGGCAGGCGTCATTACCTTTCGTTGACAGCGTCCCTGTCACTCCTTGAGCTTCCCCGCCCATTCCGTCAAACTGGCTCGTCCGAGGAATCCAGAAGTCTCAGGCTAACCCGCGCTTATGATCATCGAATCGAAAGCACCGACCCGCGTGGACTTTGCCGGCGGCACGCTCGACATCTGGCCGCTCTACTTGTTTCATCCCGGCGCCGTCACGGTCAACGCCGCCATCTCTCTTTACGCTTCCTGCCGCATGGAAACGCATCCTGCCGGCGATGACAGCATCCGCCTCATGTCGCGTGATATTCAGCGCGAAGAAACCTTCTCCTCATTCACCGCCCTCGTGAAAGCTAAACGCTATCGCCTTCCCCTCCTCGCGGAAATCGCCAAGTTCTTTCGCCCGCAAGGCGGCTTCACGCTAATGACCGATTCGGAAGCTCCCGCAGGTGCCGGCATTGGGGGTTCCAGCGCGATGGCCGTGGCGATTTGCGCCGCGCTCGATCGCTTTACGGGAGCAGGGAAGAGCAAAGTTGATTGGATCCACATTAGCCGCGATGCCGAAGCCATCGTCATCAACGTTCCCACGGGCACCCAGGACCACTACCCGCCCGCCTTTGGAGGCGCGGCCGCCATCGAACTGCCTCCCGGCGGCGAACATCGTGTCGAACTCCGCGTGAATCTCGATGAACTCGAACGCCGCGTCCTGGTTTGCTATACCGGCAAGCCCCGCCAGCACGGCATCAACAACTGGGAAGTCTACAAGGCGCACATCGGCGGCAATCGCTCGGTGCAGAATAGCCTCGAGCGAATCTCGGATGTTGCGCAGAAGATTCGCTTAGCCTTCGAGAAGCCCGATTGGCAGGAAGCCGGGCGACTGATGCGCGAGGAATGGTCTTTCCGCAAACGCAACCTCCCTACCATTTCCACGAAAATGATTGATCGCGTGATTGAAAACGCACGCCGCAACGGTGCGCTTGCTGGCAAAGTTTGCGGCGCAGGCGGCGGTGGCTGCGTTGTTCTACTCATCGAACCCGACGCGCGGGAGCGTGTGGAAAGGACCGTTACGGAGGCCGGCGCCGAGGTATTGCGCGCGACCATCGACCGCCAGGGCGTTCAAGTCGTTTCCCGTTAACACT